>JAOAHS010000059.1 GCA_026415135.1 Calditerrivibrio sp.
CAGGGGAAGTCCGGTGTAAATCCGGCGCTGTCCCGCAACTGTGAGCTGGACGAAAGCCATAGATAGCCACTGCCTAAGAAAACAGGTGGGAAGGCTGGCAAGTAGGATGAAGGCAAGCCAGGATACCCTTTTGCGAAATAACCTTACGAGGATAAGGAGGCAGAACATGTCAATTTTAAGCTCAGTATCATAAAACAATCACCCACTACCCTTTATCATCAATCCTATGGAGGTAATAGTATGCATATAATGGAAGGTTTTTTGCCTGTTAGGGACACATTAGTATGGACAGGTATCTCTTTACCCTTTTTGATTTATGGCACTAATAAGATAAAAAGAAATATGAACACCACAAAACAGAAGCTTCTGTTGGGTTTTGTGGCTGCATTTTGTTTTGTGCTTTCATCCCTTAAGATTCCATCTGTAACAGGCAGCTGCTCACACCCCACTGGCGTTGGTTTGGGTGCTATCCTTTTTGGTGTTTCTGTTATGGTCCCAATAGCATTCGTGGTTCTTCTCTTTCAGGCTTTGCTACTTGCCCACGGAGGTATTACCACACTGGGGGCTAATCTTTTTTCCATGGGCATAGCTGGCCCAGTTGTAGCTTTTGTGCTTTATTCCTCACTTAAAAAAATCAACCTAAACCAAAGCGCCAATATATTTATATCCATAACTCTATCCGATCTGGTAACATACGTGATTACTTCACTACAGCTTGCCCTTGCTTTCCCCGATCCAATAACTGGCTTTACAGGTTCTTTTATAAAGTTTACGTCCATCTTTGCCATTACCCAGATCCCCATCTCTATTGTAGAAGGGTTGCTTAGCGTTGTGGCATTAAACTACATACTAAGCCTCTTTCAACCAGAGAATAATGATATTTTGTCAAAGCAGGTGGTGTAGTATGAAAAAAAATCTTCTGCTACTTATTATTGCCATCGGCATAATAGTATTACCACTTTTCTATAATTTTGGTAAACACACAGTAGAAAAATTCCAAGGTACAGACAGCTTAGCTGAAAAACAGATAACTGCAATAGCAAAAGACTACACACCATGGTTTACACCCATTTTTGAGCCCCCAAGTGGTGAGGTGGAGTCCTTATTCTTCTCCCTACAATCAGCTATCGGCGCTGGGATCATCGGGTACATTATAGGTTATCTAAAAGGGAAAAAAGCCAGTGAAAGTAAAACAATTTGATCCATTATCGATCTTAATACTGTTTTTAAGTATCGTGATCTATGCCTTTATTAACAAAAGGCTAGATCACTTTATCGTCATAGATACCATTCTTGTAGCCTTTATTTTAGTGGTGGGAAAAAAGGTATTAAAACATCTATTGTTTATACTATTCATTACAGTAATAAATGTTTCTATAGTTTTTATAAACATCGATAAAAGAGTCATATTTGACTTCCAGCAATTCACCCTTCTACTGTTTAGAACAGTTACCATGATACTGGCTCTTGTTGTGATCTCAAACAGCCTAACCTTTAAAGGATTTCTTACGATTCTTGTCCGGTTGAAGCTACCTAAAACACTCCTTGAACTTACTGCCATCTCCTTTTTGGCTGTCTCCATCCTGAATAACAGCGCCAAAAAGATTATAACAGCTATGAAGTCGAGAAATCTCTTTTCAAACCTTACTCTCTCCACCTTCGCTACAGGTATCTTCCCTGCTGTCCTCTTTAGAACTATGCTTAGCGATATAAAAAAGATTTCCCTTGTGACAGAATCCAGGAGTATAGAATCTTTTTACCCCTTATTGATCGATGAATATTCTTTAAATAGATTTCAGCTCTGCACCACTTTTACCATAAGTATCACCCTGATAGCCTTCGGGATACTCAGCAATGGATAGAGTTATCATAGAGGCCAAAAGCATCTCTTATGGGGAAGTCTTTTCTAATGTGGATCTCAATATAAAAGAAAGTAAAACGTATCTTATACTTGGTGACAATGGTAGTGGGAAAACAACGTTGCTTTATCTCATTCAGGGGTTACTTAAACCTGACTCAGGAGAGCTTCTTTACAAGGGTCAGCCTTATAGCTATAGCAAAAAATGGCTAAACAACCTAAGGTATAAAGTGGGGCTACTCTTTCAAAATCCAGATTATCAGATCATAGGACTAACTGTAAAAGATGATGTTGCCATAGCTCTTAGATGTTTAGGTATGGAAAAAAATAACATTAAAGAACATGTTGAAAAACTGCTCAAGGGGTATAAGCTCCATCATCTCAAAGATCGTCGCACAGATCTTCTTAGCTTTGGGGAAAAGAAAAAAGTCTCTATGGCATCGATAGCAGCCCTGACCCCTGATGTAACACTGCTTGATGAACCCTATGCAGGACTCGACAGAGAAGGAAAAGCATTTGTGGACAGCTATATCGCAAACTCAAAACAATCCGGCAAAACAGTAGTTGTCACCAGTCATGAAGTGGGGGAATTTATAAAATTTGTAGACAACATCTATGTCATTTCAGACAAAAAACTGGTTCAGCTAAGTAAAGATAACCTCGATATCCTCCCCCACCTCCAAAGAAACCTCTTGATACTTTCAAAATATGGATATATGGAAAAACCGATACCGGAAGAACTATTTTTAGGAGTAGCAAGGTGAAATCGGCTTTTATGATAGTGGCACCACATACAAGCTCTGGTAAAACAACTTTATCCTTAGGACTTGCAAGAAACATAGCCAAAAAAGGGCTTAGTGTCCAACCTTACAAAGTGGGACCAGACTATATAGATACCGCCCTACTATCAAAGGCAGCAAGTAATGAAGCCTACAACCTTGACAACATTCTGATGAAAGATGAAGATATAACAAAATACCTTACCTATGGTATCGCAAAAAATGATGTCGTTATAGTAGAAGGGGTTATGGGTTTTTTTGATAGCTATGACCCATGTAATTTCTCAGGCAGTAGCTATGATATAGCCTTAAAAACAGATCTCCCCCTTTTGGTTACGATAAATTACTCCCCATCTCTCACCTACTATACCCTGATCATAAAGGGTATTCAAAGCTTTTATAAACAAAACCCACCTAAAATCGGTGTAATTATAAACAAGGCAACATCCCCAAAAATGGATGAAAGAATAGCTCAATCTCTCAAATACCATACCGGAGCTGAGCTTCTTGGTGTTCTACCTGAAGATGAGAAAATAAAAATACCTAAAAGGCATCTGGGGTTGTTATCAGCTTGGGAAGGACTGGAAGATCTCTTAAACAACCTATCAAACTACCTTCAGAGCCATCTTGACATGGAAGATATTATGGAATATTTCAGGATAGATTCTATCTCCTATGATTACCCATCTTCAGAAAAGAACAAACCCAAAAAACGCTGTCTTGTGGCAAAAGATGATGCCTTTTTTTTCTACTATAAAAACAACTTTGACTTACTCAAGGAGCATGGTTACGAAATATCCGCTTTTTCCCCACTCAACGATGAAGAAATCCCCGATACAGAGCTCATCTACATCGGTGGAGGTTATCCTGAACTTTTTGCCGATAAACTCAGTAAAAACAGGACAACCATCGCAAGTCTAAAAAAACATTTAAAAAGACAAACACCAATATACGCAGAGTGTGGAGGTTTCATATATTTAGGTAATAGCCTAAAAATAGATGACACCCACTACCCAATGGCTGGTCTTTTTAATATCGACTTTGAGATGACCAGATCACTTCAATGTTTAGGATATGTGAATGTTAGCTTTGATCAAAGTAGCTGTTTTTTTGAAAAAGGTAGAGTATACATCGGTCATCAGTTCCGCTATTCCAAAATAGCCCATCACAATGAAAAACTTATTGCAACAGTGGATAGACTTGGTAAAAAGGTAACTTTCCAAGATGGGTGTACAAAGGGAAACTGCTTTGGTAGCTATACCCACTTTAACTTCTCCAAAGCAAATATTTTAGAAAAAATAGATAGAGGATAAAGATGAACAACAAAGAGATCATTTTAGCAGCGTTTGGGACAACAGATCCCGAAGGGATCAAAGGGGTATTAAACGTATACCATAAAATCAAAGAAAACATAGCTTCAGTCAACACGAAGCTCTCCTTTACCGCCGACTTTATTAGGAGGAAGTGGAACAAGCTGTCAGGTACAGAAGAACAAATAAAGATGCAAAAACTCTATCACCTACCCCCAGAGCTTTTTATGGTAAAAGGGTTGATACATCAGATAGGTGACTGTTTTGATAGAGGGGTTTATGAGCTTGTAGTGCAACCACTACATATTTTTCACGGTGAGGAATACGAAGGGATAAAAAGTATTATAGATCATATTATTGCTATAAAAGATAAAAATAGTCATAAAAGGAAAATTACATTGGGTAGGCCCCTACTGGGTGCCAATTCATCCAAAACCCCTTATGTTGATGATATCTTAAAAGTGGTAAAAATGCTTGAACAGGATATCACTTTAGCAAAAAGCAAAGATGCTTGCCTCGTCTACATAGGTCACGGCAATGAAAACTTTTCCACAGGGGCGTATGTGGAAACCGAATATTACATGCAAAAAGAGTATGGTAACATGGTCTATTTTGCCAATGTTGAAGGGTTCCCCTTTTATAATGATCTTCCAAACAGAATAAAAAAGGGTGGGCACAAGAAGGTTATCCTTAAACCTTTTATGTTGGTAGCAGGAGAACATGCTAAAAACGACATCTTTGGCGAAGATGATTCAGTATCAAACCTTTTGACATCTTCCGGGATAGAGGTAACACCTATCTGTCAAGGTCTTGGTGAAATGGATGATATTGCAAATATATTTTTGGAAAGGGTAAAGGATATATTAGATGAAAGCTAAGCTATATATAGTAGGGACTGGCGCAGCAAAAGGGCTCATAACATTAAAAGGGATAGAAGCTATAGAAAAATCTGATATTGTTCTGTACGATTCTTTGGTATCACCTGATATCATAGATCTTGTGAAAAATGAAAAGATATTTGTGGGTAAAAAAGGGTATGATTCCCATTCTGTCCTGCAGGAGGAGATAAACGAATATTTAAAAATACATCTTTCCGAAGGAAAAACTGTTGCAAGACTAAAAGGGGGAGATCCGGCGATCTTTGGCAGACTCACAGACGAACTAAAGGTGGCAAGGGATCTAAATGCGGATATTGAGGTGATACCCGGCATAACTACAGCAAGTTATTTTAGCGCCGTCATACAAAAATCTCTAACGTCAAGATATATTGCCTCTGGGGTAGTATTCATCACAGGTCACTCAAATAAAACACCACTGGAATCACTACACAACTGGAAAGCCCTCGTAGATCTAAACTATACCATAGTGGTATATATGGGTGCAAAAACGATAAAAAAGATAATTAACCTACTATTAGATAACGGTTTAAAAGAGGATTCCTTAATAGCCTCAGGGGAGAGTCTCGGGACAGAAAATGAGACCATAAGGCTGTTTAAGATAAAAGAGCTACTGAAGGAAGAGATAACTTTCAAATCCCCCGTAATATTCATCATCGGTGATATACTGAAATATTTAGAAGGTGCAAAATGAAGCTTTATGCCATAGGAGTAGGCCCGGGAGATAAAAAACTTATCACCTATAAAGGGGTAGAAGCCCTAAAATGTTCGGACGTAGTATACGTCCCCCAGTCGGATGAAACAGGCAGAAGTATAGCATACGATATTATAAAAGAGTATGTCCCCTCCTCTAAAATAAAGACCTACTATTTCCCCATGAACAACAATAAAGAGGAGTTGGACAAAAGATATACCCACCTTGCAGATGAGATAAAAAAGGATGTAAAAAACCACCTTATAGTATCCTACGTCACGATAGGTGATCCTTTGATTTACAGCACCTTCAACTACCTCAACGAAAAATTAACTGACGTTGATATTGAGGTAATACCCGGCATAACATCCTTTTTAGCTGCTTCAGCTTTGATAAAGGATGATATCGTTCAAAAAAATCAATCCTTTTGTATCATAGAGCCTGAGCAGCTAAAAGATTTTGACACCATCTCAAAGCTGTTTGATACTATTATAGTGATGAAGGCCTATCGTGGAATAACACAAATCTGCGACATCATAAAAAAACATCGCAGCATAAAGAAAGCCCATTTAGTAATAAGGGCTGGGTTGGACGATGAAAGGGTCGTCGATCTTTTAAATACCAACGAACCTATCGAAAAAACCTATCTATCCATAGCACTCATAAAGTTAGACAAGGATGCAGGAAACACACCATACCCCAAATTTACCGTAAAAGGTTCCTCCATAGAAAAAGAAAGTTTCCAGATTATCAACGATCTGGTTGATCTATCGAAATTTAAAGAAGATGAACGGGAGATCGTAACGAGGATTATCCATGCATCAGGTGATCTATCCTTAGCTGATGATATAATTTTTTCTCCTGATTGGAGATGGAAGATCAAAACGCTACTTAACAAAACCCCCCAACTGATCACCGATGTGGAGATGGTAAAAGTAGGTATAGGGAAAAGATACCCCAATGTATCCTGTTTTATAAATGATCCAGATGTTATTGAAACGGCACACAAAACAGGGCAAACAAGGGCTGAAGTAGCCATAAAAAAAGGGTTTGAACTCTTTGAGGATATTATATTCTGTATAGGGAACGCCCCCACAGCTCTGTTAAAGGTGATAGAATTAAGTAAGTATAATACAACCAAAGATATTTTCGTAATTGGCATGCCTGTGGGCTTTGTGAGTGCTAAAGAGTCAAAGGAGCTCCTTGAGAGATCTAGACTCCCCTCTATAACCATAAAGGGCTTTAAGGGTGGCAGCCCCATAGCAGCCGCAACTTTTAACGCAATATGGGGGTTGTTTGGTAGATGAAAAACTGTCTTATCTTAGGTGGGACATCCGATACAAAAAATATTTTAAAGCAAATATCAGATAAATACAGTAAAATATATGTCTCTGTAGCCACCGATTATGGATATGAGCTCTTCTCAGATTTGATATCGGATGGGATAGAGCTATGTAAGATACAGTTTACAGAAGATACTCTAAGAGATTTTTTGTCGGATAAAGAGATAGAGGAGATCATCGACACCACTCACCCCTATGCCACAAAGATAACAGAATTGGCTCAAAATATAGCCAAAATATGCAACGTTAAATACATAGACAGAAAAAGGGGTAAATTTGAACCCCAAGATATGGAGGAAGGTGTTATTTTCGTTCACAGTTACGAAGATGCTGTAAGTCTTGTGGAAAACCAAGACCTATTACCCACTCTGATCACAACAGGCTCAAAAAATGCAAACAAATTCAAAACTATTGCCCATAATAGCTATATAAGAATCTTACCTACAGAGGAGTCAATAAAAAAGGTGAAAGAAGCTGGATTCCCTTCCAAAAATATCATAGCCATGCAGGGACCTTTTAGTGTAGAACTAAACCTGTCCCTTATAAACCAATTTAACATAAGATCGATGATCACAAAAAATAGTGGCAAAGAGGGTGGTCTTACTGAAAAACTAAAAAGTAGTAAGATCGCCAAAATACCCCTCATTGTGGTGGAAAATGAATACTAAAGGATCAAACTTTTTCCCCTTTGTCATAGACCTCACCGGTAAAAAATTTATGTTTGTTGGTGGTGGTAAGGTTACTGAGCGAAAGATAAAAGTGCTCATGCGCTTTTTAACCTCTCCTGACATAACTGTATATTCCACGAATTTTACCGACCACCTAAAATCCCTACAAGAACAAAACAAAATCTCGCTTATCCATACAGACGCCAGCTTTATAGAAGATGATGTGCTCCTCAGTTACGATTTCATAATCGCAGCCACGGATGACAAGATGGTCAACCAAAGGATTGTCGATTTAGCAATGGATCGAAAGAAATTCTATTTAAACACGAGTGATAAAAGCAAGTCCAACTTCTTTTTCCCAGCAGTAACCATTATTGATGACCTTTTGATAGCCATATCCAGTCTTGGTCGCTCCCCAAAAAAGGTAAAACTATTTAAAAAACTACTGGAAGGTCTCAATGTATCCAACTAACGGCATCACAACAGGCACTGCCGCCACAGCCGCAGCAAAAGCAATTCTCCTAAAAAAGCTTAACAACAAGATACCATCCAATGTGGAGGTTACCCTTCCTGATGGCCAGGTCATAGATGTCCCGGTACAATTTAAAGGTGATTATGCGATATGTAAAAAGTGGTCCATCGAAAAAGATGATATTACAAACGGGCTTGAGATAATGGCACAGGCTTACTTAAACAACAACGGCACGATAAACATAATCGGTGGTAAAGGTATAGGAACAGTCACAAAAAAGGGTTTACAACTACCTGTAGGGGAAAAAGCGATAAACCCCGGCCCCAAAAGGATGATCATAAAAAATATAGCCCCCCTACTACACAGTAATATCGGCGTAGATATCTATTTAGAGGTACCCAATGGGGAGGAGATAGCTAAGAAAACATTTAATAGCAGATTGGGGATCATCGGTGGGATCTCCATCATTGGGACAAAAGGGGTGATAAACCCCATGTCAGAAGAGGCGATAAAGGAAACAATAAGGTGCGAGATAGAGATCAAAAAACATGAAACAGACCTCTTTGTACTGACCCCCGGCAATATTGGGGAAAAAGCTCTACGCCTACTTGGTTTTACAGAGGCGATCATGGTAAACAATCACTTCGATTTTGCCTTAAGCCACCTAAGATCGATCCATGCAACTAAAATAGTATTAGGTGGTCATCCCGGCAAATTGGCAAAGCTTGCATCGGGCACATATAATACCCATTCAAAGTACGGTATCAATGCTGTAGATATCATCAAATCCATAATGGACCTAAAAGATCCCTTCAACACCGCAGAACAGATCGCCCAGATCCACGATTTAAGCAAAGTGGCTTTTTGTATAAGCCAAAGGGTAAAAAGGGATTTTGATTTCGTTAAGGTAGATGTTTACCTGCATAAAATGGATACTACCCCTTGTGGGAGATATATCGATGAATAAAAACCTATATATAATTTCTGTGGGACCAGGGGATAAAGAACTTATGACGGTAAAAGCCCTCAATACCATCTCAAAGATGGATATTTTATCAGGATATCCCCAGTTGGCCGATTTTTCCGTAACTGACAAACCTTTTTATCCCGTAAAAACGACCGATGACCTCAAACACCTCCTCCTAACAAATCTGGAGAAAAAAATAGGTTTGCTGGTCACAGGTGATGCAGGCTTTTTCTCCTTTGCAAGATTGGCTTACAAGCACCTTAAAGATTTCATAGCTGAAGTAATCCCCGGTGTCTCCTCTTTTCAATATGCCTTTGCAAGGATATATAAAACCTATGAAGATGTAAAATTTTTCTCCCTTCATTCAAAGGGTGACATAGATGCATTGATAACAGCCATAAAAAGTAACGATCGTATTTTCATTTTACTTAAAGATAGTACCCAGCTGGAGGAGGTAAAAAGGGTATTGTCAGAATATTCCAATATCTATCAAAGATATTTTATAGATCTAAGTCTCAATGGTGAATCGATATCAGAAGATCAACCATTAAACACCGAAAATAGGAAAATATCACTGTACGTGGAGAAAAGATGAACCGTTTATACTTCGTAGGCGCTGGACCCGGTGATCCAGAGCTGATATCGTTGAAGGGTTTTAAATTGCTATCGGAAGCAGATGTCATAATCTACACAGGTTCACTGATAAATAAAGATATTTTAAAATATGCAAAACCAGATGCCCTACTGATAGACTCTGCCCATTTAAACCTCAATGAGATATTGGAGTTAATAAAAGGCTTTTACAAAGAAAACAAAAAGATTGTAAGACTACACACCGGAGAGCCAGCCCTTTATGGGGCAATATACGAACAGATGTTGGAGCTGGAAAAAAGTGGCATAGACTTTGAGGTAATACCCGGCATAAGCTCCATGCAATTAGCCGCATCAAGGCTTAAGGTGGAACTCACAGCCCCCGAAATCTCCCAAACGGTAGTTGTAACCCGCATAGAGGGTAAAACCCCAGTGCCTGAAACCGAAAAGCTCGAGTACATCACCAAATCCACAGGGACTTTTATCTTTTTTCTTTCAGCAGGTTTCGGGGAACAGATCCAGAGTTTATTCCTGAAAAACGGTTGGAACAGTGAAACCCCAGCAGCGATATGTTACAAATTGGGTTTTGATGATGAAAAGATAATAATGACAGACCTTTTAAATTTACCATCAGATCTGAAAAACAATAACATCACAAAACATGCTCTTATTATAATAGGGCATATCCTAAAAAAGGAAAACATTAAAAAGTATTCAAAACTTTACGATGAGGGCTTTAAACATGCTTTTAGACCGTGAAATATATACTATTATTATAAATGATCATGGTTTTAAGCTCAGTAAATTGTTGAAAAAATACATAAAAAAACTCCAGATCCTCACCACAGAAGAAATATCTCAGAAATATAATCTTAATTGTGAAAACATACTTTTTTTTAAAAATCTAAAAGATATCTTTCGATATGTAGTGGAGCATAGGTATGACACCGTAGCCTTTATGGCATCTGGAATTGCAGTAAGGGAGATTTATGCCGTTTCAAAGTATACAGATGCCGCCATAGTTTTGGTGGACAACTGTGGTAGATACGCCATCTCCCTTATGTCAGGCCATGAAGGAGGTGCTAACTTTTTAGCTTACAACGTGGCATCTCTATTAGGAGCCGAACCGATAGTAACTACATTTACAGAGGTAAGCAAAAAGCTCATCTTAGGGTTAGGGTGCCGCAAAGGTGTAAAAGCAGTAGAACTTGTCGATACAATAAATTTTTTTTTGGAACAACATTCCATAGAACATTCAGATATCAGACATATAGCCACCTGTGCCATAAAACTTGAAGAAGAAGGTATCTGGGAGATGGAAAGGATAATAAATATCCCCGTTTATTTCGTTCCTAAAGAAAAGATTGGGCTACCATACTTCAGTTTTAATGAATCAACTGCAAAGAGATATTTTGATATCCCATCAGTAGCAGAAGCAAGCGCCCTTTTGTCAGGGAAAAATGCCCTGTTAAAAATACCTAAAAAAGTTTACAAAGATGTCACATTAGCACTTGCAGAGGAAAAATTATGAACAGGTTTTTCATAGTGGGTACAGGACCAGGTGATCTGCGCTACCTCACCCCTTTAGCCTTAGATGCAATAAATCTTGCCGATTGGATAGTGGGATACAAGCTATACTTAGATCTAATAAAAGACATAATTACCAACAAGCAGATTTACACCACCGGCATGGGTTCTGAAATAGACCGAGTTAAGTTTGCCATCGAAAAGTATAAAGATGGGCTCAATGTAGCTCTAATATCCGGAGGGGACTCCTCCCTATATGGACTTGCCTCCTTATGCTTTGAACTGGGAGATGATGTAGATTTCGATGTCATCCCAGGGATAAGCGCCGCCTTTGCTGCAAGTGCAAAGCTGGGAGCTCCCATCACCGATGACCTTGTTTTGCTTTCCCTTTCAGATCAACTGACACCGAGAGAAACTATTTTAAAACGTATTGATGCCATCATATTAGGTGATTTTGTCTCTGCCATATACAACCCCAAAAGTAGAAAACGAACAGAGCTCCTGCCATATACGATAGAAAGGTTCTTGCAAACAAGGGGAGATCTTCCAGTGGGAATAGTAAAAAACTGTACACGTCAAGAGGAGGATATCGAAGTCACATATCTTAGCAAAATAGATTACAACAAGATAGATATGTTTACAATATTGCTGGTGGGTAACAGCAAAACATATATAAAAAATCACAAAATGATTACACCACGGGGGTACCTAAACAAATATGCCCAAGAATAAGTCTTGCATCTTCATAGGTGGAACCTCCTCCGGTGCTGGTAAATCGCTTGTTGTCACTGCACTCTGTAGGATATTCAAGCAGGACGGTCTAACCCCCGCACCCTTCAAAGCTCAAAATATGTCCCTTAATAGCTACGTAACCTACGATGGTTTAGAGATGGCAAGGGCACAGGTATTGCAAGCAGAGGCAGCTTACTTAGAACCATCAGTGGATATGAACCCCATCTTAATAAAGCCCTTTGGCGATTCCCGGTCCCAACTCATCATCAGAGGCAAATCAAACAAAAACATCACAAGTAGGGACCTTTACGATCATGAATTAAATAAGCTGTTATGGGAACATGTGGTTCAGAGTTTTAGCTTACTTTCAAACAAATATTTCCCAGTGGTCATAGAAGGAGCCGGTTCCATATCGGAACTGAACCTAAAGCAAAAAGATATCGTCAATATAAACTTAGCAAAGTTCACAAAAGCAGATACCTACCTTGTTTCAAACATTGAACAAGGTGGCATTTTTGCCTCCTGTTTTGGGAGTATCAAGTTATTACCCAAAAAAGAACAAAATCTTGTAAAAGGGATCATCGTAAACAAATTCAGAGGGGATATTTCCCTTTTTGAAGAGGGTAAAGAGATCCTTGAAAAGATCACAGGTAAAAAGGTATTAGGTATTTTACCCTATATAAAAGAGATCCATCTTGATGATGAGGATAGCCTATCCCTCGAATATAGGCGATTTGAAAACAAAAGACTAAAAATAGCTGTTATAAGACTACCATACATATCAAACTTTACAGATTTTAAGACCCTATCCCTTTTAAAGGAGGTTTCCCTGATATTTACAAACCAGCTAAGCGATTTAGATGATGCAGGTATTATAATCCTTCCCGGTACAAAATCTACCACAAAGGACATGAAGTTTCTATGGGATTCCGGTTTGGCGTATGGAATTCTGGATCAATATAAAAAAGGTAAGACCATTATCGGGGTATGCGGGGGGTTTCAAATGATGGGTAATCAGATCTTAGATCCTCATAAGTTAGAAGGTAACATCGAAAAAATAGAAGGTCTCAATATCCTACCAATAAAGACAGTTTTGGAAAAGGAAAAGATCACAAGGAGGATAGATTTTATATTCAACGGCACCCTCTGCTATGGTTACGAGATACATGTAGGTAGGACAGAATACTACGGTGGTGATGATTTTGCCGTCACCAGAACTGGTGAACGCTTAGGCTGTAAGATAGACAATAGATGTTTTGGAACATACATCCACGGCCTGTTTGACAACAGAATTATTCTGGAACACCTCTTAAGCCCCTTTGGTATAGATATATCCCACGAACATATCTACCCAGAAAGAAAAGAACATTATCTAAATATCTTAGCCGATACCGTCAGAAACAATTTAAATATGAAAGAAATATATAAAAACTTAGGTTTATAAATATGATACACGGACATGGTGGAGATACCTACCTTTTCGATATTAAATACGATTTTAGTAGCAACATAATCCCCCCAAAATACAATAAAAAACTCCTATCACTAATACCAAATATCAAGATAGACCCCACAAGATACCCCGAGCCAGATGCCAGAACCATCACCACTTTATTTCAACACAGATTTGATCTACCAGATCGCTCCAGCATAGCTCTAAACGGCTCTGTAGAGGGGATATATTTGTGGGTGGAGGCCTATAAAAAATGCAGATTTTTACTACCAACATCATCTTTTGCAGAATATGAGGATGCAGTAAAAAGATTTGATGCACCATATTTTTTTACAGACATAGCAGATCTAAAAAAGCATATAGATATAGCTGATGCCATTATTATAAACAACCCCCACAACCCACACGGTTATCTCCATGATAAAGACCATCTGATCTCCCTGATAAGAGATTACGAACAAAAGCTTTTCCTAATTGACGAAGCCTATATAGATATTGTAGGTGAAGACTATAGCCTATTGGAACAAACAAAACTCCACAAAAATCTTTTCATATTAAGATCCATGACAAAGATATTCTCCATACCGGGTATAAGACTCGGCTTTTTAGTCACCCATCCATCCAATTATGAAAGACTCATGAACTTAAAGCCCCCATGGACAGTGAATATCCTCGCCTATGAAGTGGGGAAACTGATTTTAGAGCAATATGACGAACTATACCCCGAACTACAGGAGTACAAAAAGATAACAGAGAGCTTTTATAATAGTTTGAATGGCATAAAAGGGATAAAAGTCTTACCAAGCAGTACAAACTTTTTCTTATGCAGATCCAATATATGTAGTGCCACACTGAAAAAAGAACTGATTGCAAAACACAAAATCCTAATTAGAGATGCCTCAAACTTTCGGGAACTCACCCCCTATCACTTTAGGATCTCCTCCCAAACAGAGGAAGCTAACACTACCCTCATAAATGCTTTGAAGTTCTTACTATGAAAGGGATCTATCTTACCATTGCCTTTTTCATCGACAGGTTTATAGGTGACCCGGAGTTTAGATATCACCCCATAAGGGGGATAGGATTGCTGGCCTTTACATTGGAAAAAACGATGAACAAGGGTGGATGCAAGAAGCTTAAGGGCTTTTTATTCAATATTATTTTGACAGTAGGTGTTTATCTCTTTTTCTTACTTTTAGATTTTACACTCATCAGCTACTCACATCTTTACCACGTTTACCATATAGTAATGTTATACTTTGGCATATCCTCCTACGAGCTCATAAAAAGAGTAAAAAGGATCGACATTCTACTGAAATCAGATATCGAAAAAGCCCGTAGGGAGCTTTCCATGATAGTGGGCAGGGATACAAAAACGTTAGAGGAACAAGGAATAAGAAGAGCCATGCTGGAAACCCTATCCGAAAACCTCAGCGATGGGTTTGTAGCCCCTGTCTTTTACTATCTATTGGGTGGCCTACCGTTACTCTATTTTTACAAAACAGTAAATACCTTAGACTCCATGGTGGGGTACAAAAGTGAAAGATACAGAGAATTTGGTTACTTTTCTGCCAAACTTGATGACCTATTAAATTTTATCCCAGCAAGGCTTACCGCACTACTATTTTTTTTGGCAACACTTGATCTCGATGTGCTAAAATATATAAAAAAATATGGTAGAAATCATACAAGCCCAAACTCCGGCTATCCCGAAGCAGCATTAGCCGGCGTTTTAAAATGCAGTTTTGGTGGACCTAACTACTATAATGGTAAGCTTGTAGAAAAGCCCTACATAGGAGAAAACAACAGAAAGCTCACCCCACAGGATACAGCCAAGAGCCTGAAAACAGTTTCTATTGCATCATATATCTTTTTTGTGATAACAATAATAACACTGGAGCTTTTATGAAAAATATACAGTATTTAGGGACAACTTCGTTTATAATCGTAGATAGTAGAATCCAAAACGTCAAATTCCTCGCATCCCAAATCGACACAGTACAGTTACTTTTCTTAGAAAAAAACAGTCTGATGGATGATATTAACGAAATCGATGAATTAAAAAAACTTTCTGACTCCTACGACCTAAACTATGTGATACATCTGCCCACAGATTTTGATTTCAATAACGATATAACGACAATAAAACTTTTTTTCAGTGAGCTACAACCTCTAAAACCATCCCATTTCATACTTCACCCAGAAGACGCCGACATATTTTATGATAAATTAGAAGAACTACAAAAAGTCTATCCTATCTGTGTGGAAAATATAGATGATATATCCCTTTTTCAAAAGATATACGAGATAGGTTGCAATATATGTTTTGATGTGGGGCATGCGCTGATGCACGACAAAGATATAAAGGATTTTATAAAAAAGTATGGTGAAAGGATAATGGTCTATCATCTTCACGGTGTAGTGAACAACACAGATCATAACTCATTGAGATTTTTAGATGAAAAGCTATTGTGTTATTTACTCGATTTCGGTTTAGAAAAAAACATAATAAACATCATAGAAGTTTTTAAAATTCACGATTACTTAGATTCAAAAGAATGCTTAAAAGAGGTATTTAAAAAATATGGTTACTCTTATCACCGGTGGTATTAAAAGCGGTAAAAGCTCCTTCGCTCTATCGTTGGGGGAAGGATATAAAAACAGACTCTTCATCGCCACAGCAGAACCTTTTGATGATGATATGAAAAAAAAGATTGACCTGCATAAGATGGAAAGGGGAGACGGGTGGACCACCATCGAAGAGCCCTTAAATCTTACCAACGCCCTCAAAGACAGCGAACATTACGATTTCATAATTATTGATTGTCTAACGATGTGGGTTAACAATATCTTATATCACAAAGTAGATATCGATATCTATATAAATGACTTTTTAAAGTACCTTAAAAGAGGCTTAAATAGTGAGTTAGTTCTCGTTACAAATGAAGTGGGGCTTGGGATAATACCAATTGACTCAGTTGTTCGGGAATATGTCAACCTATTAGGTCAAGTGAATCAAAAGTTAGCCCACCTATCTGAAAGGGTAATCCTAATGGTATCTGGTTTACCATTTTACATAAAGGGGCAGAATCATGAGCTACAAGCATTTTAGTAATAAGCAGTGCGAATATTACCCCTGTCATAACCTACAAGATCAAAACTGCCTCTTCTGCTTTTGTCCCCTTTATTTTTTTGATGATTGTGGAGGCAATCCCAAACTAACAAACGGTATTAGAGATTGCTCATCATGTGTAAAAAACCATGATGAACAAAGCTATGATTTTGTGATAAATAAATTAAAAGAATACTTTTCAAAAAACAGAATCTCTTAAACCAGTTTCCACTGTATCATGAAAAATGTTTTCTTCTATATGAAGATATACATAGACCTTAGTTTTTTATAGAAACGATAATAAAAAATAGCTGAATAAATTTAATCTTGCAATTTAATCTAAATCATACTATCTAATTTTTAAAATTAAAGAAAAATCTGTTTAAGTTTTACGAGGTTTTTGAAAAAGCACTACTGCCGCTTCGAGAAAAATTACAAAATTTGTTTGACAGTCGAATACGAAAACATATTGATAATGCAATAGAAAAAAATTATCTTTTAACGGGTTTTAGTTCCCAATTGTGGGATTTAAAGGTGATCCTTATAGGTATGAAAGAGCTCGAGAAAAGTAGTTTTAGCACTCATAAGTGATTTTGAAAGATTATCAGTAGCTTGTGTTACCGTTTTTAAAGGGCTTGACAATTTATCTAAAAGATGTAATCCTATACCTATGGAAAACATTGTATTCATTTATGCGATCACCATCCCGGTATTAGTGTTTCTTT
>JAOAHS010000060.1 GCA_026415135.1 Calditerrivibrio sp.
ACCAATCCCAACCTTTTTCTTGATGTTTTGTAAAAATACTGCTATTTTTTCTGTTAAAAAAGTTTGAAAATTGGAGGCTGTTTTTATGAAGTATAATCCATCGGTTATTGAAAATAAATGGCAGAAGATATGGGAAGAGAGAAAGGTTTTTAAAGTGGAGATGGATGGATCAAAACCTAAATTTTATTGTCTTGAAATGTTCCCCTATCCTTCTGGTAAGATACACATGGGTCATGTGAGAAATTATGCCATTGGGGATGTTATCTCCAGGTACAAATTTATGCAGGGGTTTAATGTGCTGCACCCTATGGGATGGGATGCTTTTGGTCTACCGGCAGAAAATGCTGCCATCAAAAATAATGTTCATCCAGCAAAATGGACCTATTCAAACATAGAAAATATGAAATCTCAGCTTAAAAAGATGGGTTTGTCTTACGATTGGGACAGGGAGATAGCTACCTGTGATCCAGAGTACTACAAATGGGAACAGATGATCTTTTTACAGATGCTGGAGAAAGGGTTGGTTTATAGAAAAAAGTCATTACAAAATTGGTGTGAAGATTGTCATACAGTGCTTGCTAATGAGCAGGTGGAGGATGGCAGGTGCTGGCGTTGTGGAGAAGAGGTTACCAAAAAGGAGATAAATAGCTGGTATTTTAAAATCACTGACTATGCTGAGGAACTTCTTGAGTGGACATATAAATTACCTGGATGGCCAGAAAAGGTCTTAATAATGCAAAGAAACTGGATAGGTAAGTCCTATGGTGCGGAAGTGGATTTCAGGGTGGACGGAGAAGATACGGTGATAACTGTGTTTACCACAAGGCCAGATACCTTGTATGGGGCAACATTCATGCTTCTTGCGCCTGAACATCCTTTGGCAAAAAGCCTCATTAAGGATACCGATAAAGAAAAGGATGGTCTGGCTTTTATAGAATCTATTTTAAAAGAAGATAAAGTAAGCCGTATGGCGGATGATAAGGAGAAAAAAGGTTTTTTTACTGGGAAGTATACAATCAATCCCCTTACTGGCTACAAGATGCCCATTTATATAGCTAATTACATCCTTATGGACTATGGTACTGGGGCAGTTATGGCTGTGCCAGCCCATGATGAGAGGGATTTTGATTTTGCAAAGAAATATAATCTGGAGATAATTGTGGTGATCAAACCCCATGATAGGGATCTGGTTCCTTCTGAGATGACAGAAGCGTATACTGAACCCGGCATAATGATTAATTCTGACAAGTTTAATGGTATGGATAGTGAAAGGGCAAAGGCTGAGATAACAAGCTATTTGGAGTCCTTGGGGATAGGTAAGAAGACAGTAAATTTTAGATTAAAGGATTGGGGGATATCCAGGCAGAGGTATTGGGGAGCACCTATACCTATAATATATTGTGATGATTGTGGGACTATTCCTGTACCTTATGAAGATCTGCCGGTGAGGTTACCTCTTGATGTAGAATTTACAGGGATTGGTAACCCACTTGATAAGTCTGAATCTTTCAAGAATGTGAAATGTCCAAAGTGTGGTAAAGACGCTACAAGGGAAACGGATACAATGGATACATTTGTGGAGTCTTCTTGGTATTTCTTAAGATACTGTTCACCAAAAAATGACAATGCTCCGTTTGATAAAGATGAGGTGAAATATTGGATGCCGGTTGATCAATATATAGGTGGTGTAGAACATGCTATTTTGCACTTATTATATTCGAGATTTTATACAAAGGTATTGAGAGATCTTGGTTACATAGATTTTGATGAACCTTTTGAAAGGTTGTTAACGCAGGGGATGGTTTGTAAAGAGACTTATAGATGTAGTGAGCATGATTGGCTTTTCCCTGAAGAGGTGGAAGGTGGAAAATGTGTCCATTGTGGTAAGGGAGTCGAAGTGGGTAGAGTGGAAAAGATGAGTAAGTCCAAAAAAAATGTTGTTGATCCGGATAGTCTTATCGAGGAGTATGGTGCGGATACTGCAAGATTGTTTTCACTTTTTGCTTCTCCACCTGAGAAAGATCTTGAGTGGAGCGAGCAAGGGGTTGAAGGTTCGTTTAGATTTTTGGGTAGGGTTTGGAGACTGATTACCAAAAATATAGAACTTTTTAGCTACAGCTTTTCTGGTGAATACACCTGCGATAGCAAAGTAGCAAAAGATATTTTGTATTACATGAATGCTACTATAAAAAAAGTTACTCTCGATATAGAAAAATATCAGCTAAATACTGCTGTAGCTGCAATTATGGAATATTCGAACAATCTCCAGGATGTTGAGCCTAACCTCTCCACAGAAGCTGAAAGGTACTATTTTAAAGTAGCCCTTGAGAATCTAATGATACTTCTTGCGCCTTTTACCCCTCATATAGCGGAAGAATTGTGGCACCTCACTGGTCATGAGGGGTTGATAGCGTATCAAAGGTGGCCCCAATACGATGAAAAATTGACAGTAAGGGATGAGGTTACCATTGCTGTTCAGATAAATGGTAAAGTTAGAGGTGAGATTGTTATTCAGAGGGGAACAGATGAAAGAGTGGTACTTGATATGGCTAAGAATGACTCAAAGGTTTCGAAATATTTAGAAGGTAAAGCACTAGTAAAGGAAATTTATATTAAAGAAAAACTTGTAAGTCTGGTGGTAAAATAGGGGTTTAACCCCTATTTACCATCAGCTGGGGCGTATATGTTTAAAAAATTACTTTTTTTGTTGTTACTGGTTATGGTTGGGTGTGGTTATCAGATTGTAGGGCTGGGGAAGTTACCAGATGCTAAATTTTATCTTGAGCGTATAATCAATATGGATAAGGAGTCTGATTTTTTTACCCTAATGGATGATGAATCAAAGATGTTTTTAAATACCCACAATATTCTTGCCTCTAAAGAAGATTATGATTATTCATTAAGCTTGATGCTTAGCTCTGTGAATACTGACAGTTCCATAGTCTCAAAAACCAGCCAGACGATGCAGACTAACCTCACCTCTTCAGTAACAATTGTGGTAACAGATAAAAACGGTAAAAAGGTTTTCGAGAAAAACTATACCTCTACAAACAGCTATAATATCTCTAACAACATCTCTCTTAACATAGAAGAGAGAAATAATGCATTTAGGAAGACGCTAAAAGGTATACTTTTAGATTTTCTTTATGATTTCGAAAAAGCCAAAAAATAGATTTATAATTGCTGGTAGCAGATACTTTTGTGAGAAGCAGGTTTCTAAGCTTTTAAAAGATACCAAGTCAGATAGTGTTAGATACTTTTATGGCGATGAATTTGAGCAAGAGGATTTTTTTGAGTATATCATGTCTGTTCCCATCTTCTATGAAGAGAACATTGCTGTTTTAAAAGATTTCGATAAGATTAAAGAAAAAGTAAGATTGGAGATATTAGAAAAGCTTTCTAAGATGAAGGTAAACAGGGTATATCTTTTATTTTATGATGAAAAACCTAAAGAGGAAACATATAAAAAGTTTGCTGGCGATTATGAGATCTTTTTGGAGAATAAAAGATTGTTAAATCCAAGCTACGTAATGGATGCTTTTAAGGATTCTGGCATATCTATTAGCTATGATACAGCAAAATATATATTTGAAATGTGTAATAAGGATCCTATGATTATAGATAATGAGGTGGAGAAGATAAAGATTTTTTTCAATTATAACAAACCTAAAAGTGATGAAGATATTATATCCTTATTGAGTTTTACCAAAACTGAGAGTATCTATCAGCTTATCAGGGCTTTTTTTAGTAAAGATATCCAGCGTTCCTTGTCTCTTTTGAAAGTTATTGTTGATGAGGGGGAGAGCCTTGAAAGGATTTTCTATGAACTTGTAAGACATATTATTAGTATAACCCTTTATCAGATTTCGCCTTCGCTTGTCTCAGAATATACATATACAATAAATAATTACAAAGATTATCTTGCTAAGTGGAGTTTTGAGAAGGTTTCTGAACTTCTCGACGAAATTATGGAGATAGATTTTGGTATAAAAACCGGTCAGGAAAATTATTTAAGTGGTTTATATAGAATTATTTATAAGTTACGAGATTAGATTTAATGGCTTATTAATATTGCTCTTTAGATCCTTGTCGTGTAACTTGTTGATATGTCTTGTAAATAAAAGTATTGACACGGCTAAATATATTGTTTATAAAACAGCTGTTTAATATCCAGTTTGAGCCTATGGGGCTCATCATAATTTATTATTATTGGAGGGAAAAATAATAGGAGTTAGAAATGTTTTGGAAAAGTTATATAGAAAAATTAATAGATTTTTTCAAAAAAAGAGATGAGCATGTAACTGTACTGATATTCAAAGATTCAGGCTTGGGTGAGGTAAAAGCAAAAAATCTCCACCATTCGACTCTAAAGGCTGTGGCCATAGGTGCCTTGTCCTTCTTAGTTTTTGCATTTTTATCATTTTTAGCTGCTACTTTTTTGTTCAGTGAGAGGATGACGGCTCTTAGGTACTTTGCAGAAAACCAAGCTCTAAAGAAAAAGATTTCAGAGTACAATCGAAAGATATCAGAGATAGAGCAAAAGATGAATTATTTAAGTGAGTATGAAAATAAGCTTAGAAATCTATCCAATGAACTTAAGATTACTCCAAAACAACTACCTCAGGGTGGAAGGGAAACCCCTCTTAATAGTTTAAATATAGAGTCAAAAATCTCTTCAGAGGATGTAGATAAAAAATTAAAAGATATCGATAAGCTTAAAAAACAGTTAGAAGAAAAAGAAAAGTCTATGTCCGAACTCCTTGATATGCTTAATACAATCAAATTGGTTGTAGACTCTACCCCTACAATTTTGCCTGCAAATGGCTGGATATCAAGTGCTTATGGTAGAAGGATCTCACCTTTTGGCAGAGGTATGGTGTTTCATGAGGGGATAGATATATCACTTAGACCTGGTACACCTATACGAGCTACTGCAGGTGGTGTTGTGGTATATGCTGGTTGGCAACAGGGGTATGGTAGACTTGTAGTTATAGATCATGGCTTTGGCTATAAGACAAAGTATGGTCATAACTCTGTTTTAAAGGTGAAAGTAGGACAAAGGGTGAAAAGGGGTACTGTTATTGCCCTTTCTGGGAATTCTGGGGATAGCACAGGGCCACATGTTCATTATGAGATAGTGATAGGTAATAAAACTGTGGATCCTATGAAATTCATGAAATCGAATAAAATAGCATCTATATACTCTGGCAGATAGTAGTTATTTTATAAGCTTTTTGCCATAGCCCTGTATTGTCATATAGTAATTTTTGTTTGATAACCTTGTTATATTTTGTATCGTTCAAACTTTCTACTGCATGGTATATAAGGTAGTCGTTGTCTATTTTTTCTCCAAACAGTACAATATGACCTTTCATATGGATGAAAGTGCAAAAAGCTGGAGCACTGTTTAGTGCTTTTAGAAAGCTATCCTTATTGCCTCCTTCCCAAAGGGTTTTACCCACTTCTGCTTGTTGTTTTGAATTTCGTGGTAGATCCACTCCAAAGAGCCTGAATATGTCTCTAATCAATGCAGAACAGTCCCTAAAACCATATTTGCCACCCCAGTCGTATGGTTGTCCAAGAAGTGATTCGAGAATATCCTTTACAACAGTTGTATCAAATTTTAAAGGGTGTGGCTTTAGTGAAGGGTCTGTAGTTATCTCTTTTGTTGTTCCATTTGGAAAAATTATATGAAATGTATTGTTTGAAACTACTTTGTAGGGGATTCTTGAACCCAGTCCTATTGTCAGGTTATCAAGGATAATCTTATCAGATACAACTGCGAGCTTAGGTAATTCGAAGTATTTTTTGTAATCTTCGTAACTTTTTAATAAGATGTAATTCTTTTGTACCCATCCTCTGGTAAAAGAACTTTGTACATAATACCACTGTTTGTCTTTCGATGTGTGTAGAATTACAACAGGTTCAAAAGGTTCTATAAGGCTATATTGATTTCTGTCTATGGAGTCATGTTTGTTGTGGGTTAGCATCGCATAGGTGGGGTACATTTTTATATGTGTTCTTTTTGTGGTAATGCCAAATAAGTTTTTCTCTTGTAGGTGCTCAAGGTCTCTGTTGATTTCCAGCACTGATATAATCTTTTCATCAAGGGGCTCACGGTTTATAAACTTTATTCTACTTGATAGGTTATCGTGATATAGGTATCTTTGCTTAATATCGATAGGTGTCAAATGAGGAAAATCTATAACATTGGCTGAAAACTCAATGTTTGTATAGATGGTTTGGTTTAGTTTGATGTAATCTATTTCATAGGCCAAGGCATTTATTGATAAAAATAGACATACTAGAACTTTTTTTGTGTTGATTAACATACTCATATATGATATATTTTTTTAAGGTTTAAGTCAAGGACACTTGTGGAGTTGAAATGGTCTTTAGGTTAAGATTAGATCTTAAGGCACTATTAGGATTGTCACTTTTACTGTTGATTGTAATTTTTTACATAAAACTTCAAAATGTTGTGAATATCTTTGCAGTATCTTTTTTGATCTCCTATATTCTGATTCCAATGGTTCATTGGGTGGAGCGCTTATTAAAAGTTCCACGGGTGATAGCTGTTTTGTTAATATTTTCACTTTTTACATTTGTAGTGGTCCTCGTGGCAGTTTTTTTTCTGCCTATTTTATATGCTGAAGTGATATCGGTAATAAAAGGGGTACCCAGCTATTTAGAGTTACTTTTAAATAAAGTACAAACGTTGCTCAGCAGATACGGTTACAGCATCGATTTTAATCAAATGACTGGTTTTCTTTTTGCTAAATTAAAAGAACATGGGACTTTTATCTTAAGTAGTTCCATGATGATCTTGGGGTCTGTTTTTTCTTCTTTGTCTACTTTTTTGGGTCTGTTCATAATCCCTGTGTTAGTTTTCTATTTTTTAAAGGATTTTGAATATATTTTAAAAAAGATGCTAAGGTTGATCACTGACAATACAGGTATAGACTTTTTTTATTATAACAAACAGTTTAATGAGATTTTGAGGAAGTATTTCAGAGGGCAGTTGTTGGTCTGTTTTTGTTTGGGGTTGATGTATGGGGCTTTAAATTTTTTGGTGGGTATAAATGGAGGATTTGCTATAGGTTTTATTTCTGGCCTACTTAGTTTTGTACCTTATCTGGGTTTTATTTTTGGCATTTCTATTTCTATTATCATGGCTTACGTCCAATTTACAGATTTGCTACATCCTTTTATGGTTTTGATCGGGTTTGGAGTGGTTCAGGGGATAGAGAGCTATTTGCTCACACCTAAATTGGTTGGTGAGAGCTTAGGCTTACACCCTATTGCAGTTATATTTTCTCTGTTTGTTGGTGGGTATCTTATGGGTGTTGGAGGGATGATTTTGTCCATTCCAGTTGCAGCTTTTTTGAAGATTGTTTTAGGTAATTATCTGGAGTTTATTTCTAAGAACAAAAATGTTGATAACTTACCATAAAAATGATAACTTATCCCCATGAAATTGATAAAAGGCTTAGAAAACTTTTTTATAGATAAAGGTTCTGCTATTACGATCGGTAATTTTGATGGGGTGCATATAGGGCACTCAGAGATCATAAAAAAAGTAGTCTCTTTGGCAAGAGAAAAT
Organism: Calditerrivibrio sp.; assembly: GCA_026415135.1. Taxonomy (NCBI): domain Bacteria; kingdom Pseudomonadati; phylum Deferribacterota; class Deferribacteres; order Deferribacterales; family Calditerrivibrionaceae; genus Calditerrivibrio; species Calditerrivibrio sp. Next base: position 7,604 of record JAOAHS010000060.1, read on the forward strand.
GATCTATTATCTATAGTAGTTACGTTTGATCCCCATCCAGTAAAATTCTTTGGTGAAGAAATATTACTTTTAACAGATCTGGAAAAGAAAAATGAGTTACTTGAAGAGCTGGGTGTGGATTGCCATCTTGTATTAAATTTTAATAAAGAACTGATGTCGATGGATCCAGAGGTCTTTGTTAGGGAGATTATTGTAAAAAGGCTGAAGGCAAAATATGTGGTAGTAGGTTATGACTATAGGTTTGGAGCCAGGAGAAAGGGTGATTTTGAGTTACTAAAAATCTTTTCAAAAAAATATGGGTATGAGGCTATCAAACATGAAAAAATAATTTTGGATAATCTAACAGTTTCCAGCAGCAATATTAGAAAATTGTTAAAAGATGGTGAGCTAAAGTTAGCAAGTTCCATGTTGGGTAGATTTTACTCTATAATAGGTAAAGTTATAAAAGGTGATGGTATTGGAAGACTTTTATCATATCCTACGGCTAACATTAAAGTAATAGAATACCAGACACCTAAAAATGGAACTTATGCTACAAAAATTAAGATAAAAGATATTATGTATGACTCTGTGACCAATGTTGGGTTTAGGCCTACAATCCCTGGCAATCATGAACTAAGGATTGAGACCCACATCTTTGATTTTAATAACGATATATATGATGAAAAAGTGGAACTTTTTTTTGTGGATTATTTGCGAGAAGAGAAGAAGTTTGAAAGTTTTGATGAACTTAAGGTGCAGATCTCTGAGGATTGTAAAAGAGCAAAATATATTTTAAAGGGAAATGTATGAATGTTGCATTTATAAGCTTGGGTTGTTCTAAGAATCAGACAGACCTTGAATATCTTATAGGGGATATGGTTGTGGAGGGATTTAATATCGTTACAGAAGTGGAAAAAGCGGATGCTATCATTGTAAACACGTGTGGGTTCTTACAAAGTGCCGTAAGTGAGGCAATAGAAAATATTTTAGATGTTGCCAAAAGAAAAAAGAAAAGGGCAAAGCTTATCGTATCTGGATGTATGGTGGAAAGGTATATGTCTGAAATAGCAAAAGAGCTGCCTGAAATAGATTTTTATACTGGCGTGGGTAAATTGAGTGATATTATATCTTTTTTAAAAAGAGGTGTAAAAGGATCTAAGGGGGAAAGGAGATTTTATGGGGAACACAGAGTACTTATAAACCCTAATTACTATGCTTATGTAAAGATCTCAGAAGGATGTAACAATAGATGTTCCTACTGTACCATACCATCAATAAGGGGTAATTTGGTGAGTAGATCCATGGAGGATATATTAAAAGAGACTGGGCAGCTTATATCAAAAGGTGTAAAGGAGATTATCCTTATCTCTCAGGATACAACCAAATATGGTATGGATGGGAAAGGTTATGGGATCTTAGATCTTTTGGAGAATCTTGTAAAGATTGAAGGTGATTTTAAAATTAGGCTTTTATATATGAATCCAGACGGTGTAAATGAGGCTCTTATAGATTTTGTAGCTAACCATGAGAAGATGATAAAATATTTTGAAATACCTGTTCAACATATAGATGATGATATATTAAAAAAGATGAATAGAAGATCCGATAGTAGTAAGATCAAATCTGTATTTAAATATATCAGGGATAAGGTTCCAAAAGCCTTTATTAGGACTACATTTATAGTTGGTTTTCCAGGTGAAGACGAACGAGCCTTCGATAAGCTTAGAAATTTTATTCTGGAATACAAACCGGATTATGCTGGATTTTTCCCATACTCAAGGGAGGAAGGTACTGTAGCATATACTTTTGGTGATATTCCAGCTAAGTCTGTTGTGAAAAGAAGGATAACTGAACTGCAAAAAATACAGAAGAGAATTACTTCAGAGCGATTGAAAAAAATGAAAAAAGATATTATTACTATTTTTATTGAGGGTATTTCTGAGGAAAACCCATTTCTTTATGATGCCAGAGCTGAATTTCAAGCTCCAGAGATTGATGGTAAAACCTTTGTTTTAGGTGGAGAGGTGAACAAAGGTTATGGGCCTTATAAAGCTAAGATAAGAAGGGTGATTTATCCTGACATATACTGTGAGTTAATATAAAAATAGTGAGGTATGAATGAAAAGGTTTGGATTATTGTCGATAATTTTTTTAGTACTTTTAATTGTTGCATGTTCTTCAAAGGAGCCGCCTAAAAGGCCTGCTGAAGAGTGGCTAAAGGAAGGATTAGAGTATTTTCAGAAGAAGAAGTACCAAAAAGCTGCTGAGGCGCTGGAAAATGCAATAATAGAGTCAGATTCTCCAGAAATTGCTGCACAGGCACAGCTTTTATTGGGTGATTCTTATTTCTTTATGAAGGAATATGAACAGGCTATACCTTCTTACAAAGAATATTTAAATATCCATCCGGATTCACACGATGCTAAGAGGGCGATGTACAGATTGGCCCTGTCATACTATAATCAGATCGATACAGTTGATAGGGATCAGGAAAACACGGAACTGGCACTTAAGACTTTTGAACAGTTAAAGGACAAGTATCCAGATTTTGCTGCTGAAAACAAGGTGGATAAAAAGATCTTAGAACTTAAGAATATGCTTGCTGAAAAAGAGCTGTATGTAGCAAAATTTTATTTTAGAATTAAAGAACCTAATGCAGCAATAAGAAGACTTGAATATCTTGTAAAACATTTTAAGGGAACAAAATCTTATCCAGAGGGATTGATTATGCTTGCAGAGCAGTATGTGGATAAGCCAGAAAAGGCTAAATATGTGGTGGAGCTTTTAACAGAACTCGCCAAAACTAAAGAGGGTGTGGTTTATCTGGATAGAATCTCTTCGGTACTTGCAAGATTAGAAAAAGCGCTCAGTAAAAAATAGAGGGATATTATGTTGGATTTAAGGTTTGTTGTGAATAATATCGAGTTTGTAAAAGAAAAAACAGCCCAAAGGGGCTATGATTTCGATTTTGATAAAGTGATAACACTGGATAAGGAGCGAAGGGAGATCATTCAAAAAGTTGAGGAATTAAAAAAATATAGAAATGAAGTTTCAAAGCAGGTTGGTCTGTTGAAAAAAGAGGGTAAGGATATTTCCGATATCTCGACCAAAATGAGAACTGTGTCTGAAGAGATAGACCTTTTGGATAAAAAACTGGAGGAGGTTCAACAGTCATTAAATGACCTTATGTTGATCATCCCAAATATTGTAGATGATAGTGTTCCAATTGGAACTGATGAAACCTTTAATGTAGAAGTTAGTCGTTGGGGTGAGCATAGGGTTTTTGATTTTCCACCAAAGCCCCACTGGGAGATAGCAGAAAGCCTTGATATAGTCGATTTTGAAAGGGGAGCAAAGCTTGCTAAATCAAGATTTTCCTTATACAAAGGTTTTGGGGCTATGTTAGAAAGGGCCCTTATAAATTTTATGTTGGACCTGCATATTTCAAAAGGGTATATTGAGGTGATACCACCTTTACTGGTTAACTCCAAGACAATGACAGGTACTGGTCAATTACCGAAGTTTGAAGAGGAGCTTTTTAAGTGTGAAAGGGATGAGCTTTATCTCATACCTACAGCTGAAGTACCGGTGACAAATATCTATGCTGATGAGATCTTAGACCAATCCCATTTACCTATAAAGATGGTTTCATATACCCCTTGTTTTAGGAGGGAAGCTGGTTCTTATGGCAAGGATGTAAGGGGGTTGATAAGACAACATCAGTTTAATAAAGTGGAGATTGTTAAAATTGTGGAACCAGATAGATCTATGGAGGCTCTTGAAGAACTTGTTGATGATGCTGCTAACGTACTGAGACAATTGAATCTACCATATAGGATTGTAAAGCTATGTAGTGGTGATCTCGGTTTTGCTTCGTCAATTACCTACGATATCGAGGTTTGGCTTCCGGGGCAGGGTTGTTTCAGGGAGATCTCTTCCTGTAGTAACTTTAAAGATTTTCAGTCGAGAAGAGCTAAGATAAGGTATAGAGGTCGTGACAAGAATATTGCTTTCCCCCATACCTTAAATGGCTCAGGATTGGCTGTAGGGAGAACTTTTTTAGCGATACTGGAAAATTACCAGCAAGCCGATGGATCGGTAATTATTCCAGAGGTTTTAAGAAAGTATATGGGTGGTATTGAGATTTTAAGATGAGGATATGGAATATGGAGTAGATTATGTTGGTGGTAGCTGGACTACCCCTTGATTTTGAGTACTATAGTATTCCAGAAGATCTAAAAGATATAATTCGAAATGCAAGTTTTGTTATAGGTGAAGAAAAAAAGAATGTTTTAAGGGTCCTAGCTCGTTGTGATGCACGGGATAAGGAGTTTCTTTTATTAAACGAGCACACTAAAGCATCAGACTACCATTTAATGATTAAAAAAATCAAGGATAAAGATGTTGTGGTGATGTTTTCTGATGGGGGGACACCGTGTATAGCAGATCCAGGGTATAAATTTATCGATGCTTGTTATAACAACGGTGTAGAGGTTATTGCATATCCCGGTCCATCAAGTATAACCTCTGCAATTTCCATCAGCGGTTTTTTTGCCGAGAGCTTTTATTTTGCCGGTTTTTTGCCTAAGGAGAAAAAAGAGCTACAAAGTTTTATAAAAAAGATTGATGAGCTTAATGAAACCACAGTTATACTTGAAAGACCTTATGCCATAAAAAATATGGTGGATTTCCTCTTGTTAACAAAAAAGCGAAAAATTTTTTTTGCAGTTAATATAGGGATGCCCAACTTTATATCTTTTAGAGGGACAGTTCAAAATCTTCTTAACTTTCTATCAAAAAATGATAAAATAAAAGCACCTTTTGTTGTTGTCTTAGAAAAAATCTGCTAAAATATAATTAAAATATAAAATAAAGATTAACATAAAAAGTAAATATTGGCTTGTTATAGTTTTAAAACCGCAAGGTTTTAAAATAAAAAAACGTTATACGAGACGGGCTATATCTTGTATACAATTTGTATTTGATTATATATGCTTGATGGTAAATAAAAAAACAAAAAGATAAATATTTCTTTATTATAAAAAATATGTAACAACTTGATAAAAGTATTGACATTGTTTTTATAGTTTGTTATATTTATGTTAACGATGCTTCTTAAAGGAGTTAATTTGTGTTTGTATTTTCTTTTGGAATAGAAACCGATAGGCTAAACGATATCCTGATAAGGTATGAGCCCTTTTCTGTTTTAAGCCCCTTAGAGATTGAGGAACTAACTGCTAAAATAGTTCTAAAAAAGTATAAAAAGGGCGAGATGCTAGTAACTCAGGGTCAGCCTGTGGAAAAGTGTATTAGATTTGTATTGGATGGTTCTGCAAAAGTGTTTGTTATATCCGATACCGGGGATGAGGTTGTTGTTGATTACAGGTGTCAAGGGGATATCATTGGACTGTTGTCGATAGCTACAGAGGGTGGATCTTTGGTAAACGTTGTTGTTGTTGATGATTTGACCTGTTATGAGCTTTCAAAGGATGATCTATATGAACTTTTTTCTAAAAATTATAGATTTCTTGATAGCTTCCTAAACATATATGTAAAAAAATATCTTAGAAAGGTTAGTGCTGAGTTTAAAGAAAATGCTTTGTATTATGGCAGTATAGATAGGCTGTTTTTTACATCACTTATATCTTATCTTGTGGTTAGTGACTATCCTTCTGTATCAAAAGATACATCAATACTGGAAGCAGCAAGGATGATGATGGAGAAAAACTATAGCGCTGCTATTGTCTTAGAGAATGGGACAGCTCTTGGAATTATCACAGATAAGGATCTCCGAAAAAAAGTGGTAGCTAAAGGATTAGATTATAATACACCAGTTAGTAGCGTTATGAGTTCTCCTGTTTTCACTGTGGAATCAGATATTACATGTTTTGAAGCTATAGTAAAGATGGTTTCCCTTGGTGTTCACCATCTTGTTGTCACAGACAACAGTAAGATATTAGGCGTTGTGGATAGTGAGTCACTGATGAATTTACAATCCTCCTCTCCTTTATCTTTTGCCCGTGAAATAGAGTTGCAGGAGTCAGTGGATCGTTTGTCAGAGCTCAGTGATAAGATAATAAATGTGTCTGCTACGATGTACAGAAATGGTTTTAGAGCTGAAAACATAACGAAGATAGTATCTGAGTTAAACGATAGAGTACTCAGGAGGATCATTGAGATCGGTATAAAGATTATAGGTGAGCCACCTGTTAGGTTTTGTTGGTTAGCTATGGGGAGTGAAGGAAGAAAAGAACAAACTTTTAGGACCGACCAAGACAATGGTATAATTTTTGAAGATGTTGATGATACCAGAAAAAAAGAGGTGGTTGCATACTTTAAATCTTTGGCTGAGTTTGTAAATGATGCCCTTATCAAATGTGGTTTCCCTCCGTGCCCGGGTAACTATATGGCAAGAAATCCTGAATGGTGCCAGCCTATATCTACCTGGAAAAGGTACTTTGAAAAGTTTTTTGCTATGCCAACAACAGATGCTGTTTTAAAAGGTCAGATTATCTTTGATTTTAGAGGGGTTTATGGTGATAAGAATCTCTCTTTGGAATTAAGAAACTTTATAAACAATTTAAAAAACAGATCCCTCTTTATAAATTTTATGGCAAAAGGTCTTGTTAATTATGGTTCCCCTCTAACATTTTTTGGGTCGTTTGTGACAGAGAAGGATGATAACGGTGATGAAACTTTTGATATCAAAAAAAAGGTACTTGCTCCACTTGTTGGTATAATCAGGCTTTTTGCTATAGAGGAGGGTTTAATGAGTTTATCTACTCTTGAAAGGATTAATGATCTTGTAAGGATAAGACACAAGGTCATCATAGAATACTATAGAGAAATAGAGCAGTCCTTTAATTTTTTACTCGATATAAGAATGCGTAATCAAATTTATCAATATATTTCAGGTTTAGAAGTAACCAATAACATAAAAGTTCAGTCCCTAAGTAGTATCGAGAGCAGAAATTTGAAATTGGCATGTCAGCTATTAGATAAGCTTCATGATGTTTTAAAAAGAAGGTATGGGTTATAAGTTTATGGTCCTATTATGGACTATAAAATAACAATAAAGGAGGCTAGTATGCAGGTCAATGAAAAGCTTCAGGCATACTGGAAGGAGAACCTAAAAGTTATCTTCATCCTTCTAGCTGTGTGGTTTGTTGTGTCGTATCTTTTTGGTATAATCATGGCTGATTCTCTTGATGCAATCAGAATAGCAGGTTTTAAGTTGGGTTTCTGGTTTGCGAATCAGGGCTCTATTGTTATTTTTGTTATTCTTATCTATGTTTATGTTGCGTGGATGAACGCCATAGATAAGAAATACGATGTGCATGAAGAATAGTGGGAGGTGTTAGATGAGTATATTGGTTTGGACGTGGATTATAGTTGGTCTTTCTTTTGCTCTTTATATAGGGATTGCTATATGGTCAAAGGCATCATCCACTGGTGAGTTTTATGTAGCGGAAAAGCAGGTTCACCCTGTGGCTAATGGTATGGCGACAGCTGCTGACTGGATGTCTGCGGCATCTTTCATCTCTATGGCTGGTATGATCTCTTTCATGGGTAGAGATGGTTCGATGTATCTCATGGGTTGGACTGGTGGTTATGTTCTTTTGGCACTACTACTTGCACCTTATCTTAGAAAGTATGGTAAGTACACAGTTCCCCAGTTTGTTGGTGACAGGTATTATTCTCAGACTGCTAGATTAGTTGCTCTTTTGTGTGCTATCTTTATATCAGTAGTTTATGTTGCTGGTCAGATGAGGGGTGTTGGTATCGTTTTCTCAAGGTTCCTTGAAGTTAGTATCAATGCTGGTGTTATTATCGGTATGATTATAGTTCTTTTCTATGCTGTTTTGGGTGGGATGAAAGGTATTACTTATACTCAGGTTGCCCAGTATTTAGTTTTAATTATAGCGTACCTAATACCAGCTATTTTCATATCTATTATGATCACTGGTAATCCTATACCACCTTTAGGGTATGGTTCTACTGTTTCAGCAGGTGGTGGCCAGTTACTTGGTAGTGGAGAAGGTAAATATGTTTTGGATCTTCTTGATCAGCTCCACAAAGACTTGGGTTTTGCTGCTTACACAAGTGGACAGAAACCACTTATAGATGTTTTCTTTATCACCTTTGCACTTATGGTGGGTACAGCAGGTCTTCCACACGTTATTATTAGGTTCTTTACAGTGCCAAAAGTTAAAGATGCAAGAAGCTCTGCTGGTTGGGCACTGCTTTTCATTGCTATTCTTTATACTACAGCACCAGCTGTTGCAGCTTTTGCAAGAACAAACTTCCTTTTAACTATCAATGGTAAAAAATATGAAGAAGCACCCAGCTGGTTTAAAAACTGGGAAAAGACAAAGCTTGTAGGTTTCCAGGACAAAGCGATTTATGAAACAGCAGATGGTAAAAAGATCGCTGTTTATAAAACGAAAGATGGTGTTTTAAAATACAAAGATGGTAAAGAGGAGAAGGAGTTCAAGCCTGAAGGGATGAAGCTTGTCAAAGATTTTGATGGTATCATGACCATTGCAAAAGACCCAAATATAAACGAAGTTTCCGTTGATAGAGATATTATGGTTCTTGCAAACCCAGAAATTGCTAAACTTCCAGCTTGGGTTGTTGCTCTTGTTGCTGCTGGTGGTTTGGCTGCAGCTCTTTCTACCGCTGCTGGACTTTTGATAGTTATCTCATCTGCTATCTCCCATGACTTGGTAAAGTCTATTATTGCTCCTAACATGAGTGAAAAATCTGAGATGGTTTGGGCAAGGGTAGCAGCATTTTTGGCAGTGGTTGCTGCAGGGTATTTTGGTATTAATCCTCCTGGATTTGTTGCTCAGGTGGTGGCATTTGCATTTGGTCTTGCTGCTGCATCTTTCTTCCCAGTTATCATACTTGGTATTTTCTGGAAGAGAGCCAACAAAGAGGGTGCTATTGCTGGTATGCTTGTGGGTATAATATTTACTGCTTGGTATATCATCTATTTCAAATTTATAAATACCGATCCTAAGGCATGGTGGTTTGGTATATCTCCTGAGGGTATTGGTACTGTTGGTATGATTCTTAACTTTGTGACAATGGTTGTAGTTTCTCTTATGACAAAGGAACCACCGAAAGAGGTGCAGGATCTTGTAGAGAGCGTTCGTTACCCAAGAGAATCTTAAATTTATGGGGGCCTAAGGCCCCATTTTTTATTTGTAATAGTCAAAAAGTCTTTACAAAATTTACACCATATTAAGAACTTTTACACCACATTTACTTTTATTCATCTATAACTAAAATAGAGTCAAAAAACCAAAGGAGGTATTTGATGAAAAAAGTTTTGATACTTTGTTTAGGTTTTATGTTGGTTTCCTTTGGTGGAGTGGCGTTTGCAGCAAAAACAACACCCGACAAAACCCCTGATTATGCTAAGGTGGTTCAAAAAGGTGTTGACTTTACAATATGCTATGGGTGCCACGACACTGTAAAAGAATTAAGGGGTATGGGCAAACACTCAAAGATTGCATGTGAAAATTGCCATGGGAACATTCAAGAGCATTTGAAAAATCCTAAAAATCATCCCGTTGTATTCACAGAATGGCAAGCTTGTGGTAAATGCCATAAGGAGCAGTTCGAGACATTTATGCAGGTTAATAAACATAGGCCAGCAAGGGATGAGAAGTCTCAGTTAACAAATAGGTCACCAAACCCATTTTGGGATAAGCTGATGATGGGTCATGGTTTTACGAAGGAACATTCCCTTACAAGAAGCCATCCTTTTGCACTTCTTGATCAGATCTTGGTTGATAGGGCTACTGGTGGAAGGTTTCAGCCTAAAAACGGATGGATGTATGTGAGTGATGGACCTAAAAAGATATGGGATGTTTTAGTGGATACACAGCCTGATGTAAAAGAGCACAAAGTGCATATGAAGCAGACTGCAGCAGCTCTTAATCCAGTCTGTTTCTCATGTAAGACACAAGATCATATTTTAGATTGGGCATATATGGGTGATCCAAATGTTGGGGCACCATTCTCAAGAAAAAGCAATCCTGTTGAGATGATAAACTCTAAAAAGATGCAACACGGTCTCACATGCTATACCTGCCATGATCCCCATGCAGCTAAACCAAGGATCGTTAGAGATGCCCTTATAGCTGCACTTACAAAGCCAGATGGAGATACATTGTGGCACAAAGATCCAAATAAAACTAAATTTACCGTTAAAGATATGGGCATGAGGGGTTATACAAGGAAGATTGCAATTCTTGAAAAGTATGACTCAAAACTTCAGTGTGGCCAGTGCCATGTGGAGTATGTATGTAACCCTGGATTTGAGCGTAAGAGTGGTAAACCTGTAACCTTTGATGATATAAGGACAAACCATTTTCCATTTAAAGATGTGTTCTCAATCTATGATCACTATGTAAATCAGCTTGACTTTACAGATTTTATACATCCACTTACCGGAGCAAAACTTATCAAGTTCCAGCATCCAGAGGTGGAAGCATTTTATAACTCCAAGCATGACAAGGCAGGGGTTGGATGTGATACATGCCATACTCCTAAGATGAAGGATAAAAAGAGTGGTAAAGTTTATACTTCTCATTTTGCCGTATCACCAAAACACAATCTGAAAGCTTCCTGTCTGTCTGGAAATTGTCATAAGGGCTGGACTGAAGAGGATGCTAAGCATTCTATAGATTCAGTAAAAGCATACATAAAGGGTAAGATGAGGAAGGCAGAGTTCTGGCTATCTACACTTATAGATAAGATAGTAGAAGCAAGGAATGCTGATCTGCCTGCTGATATCATTGCAAAAGCACAGGATTATCATGTCAGGGCTCACTTCTTATGGGAGTGGTGGACAGCTGAAAACTCTGATGGTTTCCATAATCCTCAGCAGGCAAGGGAATCTCTAGCACAGTCGATAGATGCATCCATGGCTGGTGTAAAACTGATAGATGATGCTCTAAAAGCTAAGAAAGCAGCAGCACAGCAGGCTGCTCAAACTCAAACACAAACTCAAACCCAGACTCAACCCCAACAGCAGGCAAAATAGTAGATATAATATTTAAATATTGAGAAAGGCGGCTTTAAGCCGCCTTTATTTTGTATTGAAATGTTGGTAAATTTTATATAAGGTAGAAAAGATGAAAAAAATATTGGATTTTTTCAGTTCATTAAAGTTAGCGTTAATATTATTTTTCATATTAATTTTAATGTCTGCAATAGGCTCTTTTATTTCAGCTGCAAATCCAACCTCTGGGCTTATAGATTTTCTGAGTAGATCAACAGGTAAAAGCCATCAACAGATAGTATTTTTTTTGCAGAGGTATGGTTTGTTGGATCTGTATCATTCGAAGATTTTTGTAGTTTTATTAATATTTTTTACCATTAACATTGTTGTATGTACCCTTAAGAGATTACCCAGTATAGTAAAGATTTTTTTAACTGATGTAACTAATACTTTTAAAGTAAATGAAGAAAAAGAAGCCGTTAAGATCTCCTCTGATAAAGAAACAAAAGATATTATTAACCAATTATATCAAATTTTCAAAGGTTATAAGACTGATGAAAGGACCTTAGAAGATAACGTCATCTATTTTAGGGCAGAAAGGGGAAGGGTAAGTAGAATTGGAGTACATGTGGTTCATTTCGGTGTATTAGTGCTAATTTTATCGGGCATAATGGGTAACATGTTCGGCTACAATGGGAATATAGCTATATTAGAAGGTGATATTGATGACACTGTTATAATGAAGGATAATAAAAGCTTTAAACTACCTTTCAGTGTTAAGTTAAACAATGTTTTGGTGTCATATTATGATAACACCACAAAGCCGAAAGATTTTAGTTCTGAAATTGTTATTAAAAAAGATGGAAAACCAGATGAATTTTATACTATAGGTGTTAATAGACCTTTAAAGTATGAAGGCTTAAAAATATTTCAAGCAAGTTATGGATTTTATCCCTCTAAGGATGTTCAATTTAAGTTTCTATACAGAGGTACTGAAGGGGAAAAGAGAATTTCTGCTAAGATGGACGAACTTGTTAGTATCACTAATGAATTGGGACTTGTTGTAAGGGATTTTATACCTTCGTTGAGTATGGATAGTGAGGGTAAGCTTATAAATATAAACGATGTTATGATTAACCCTGCTGTATTAGTGGAATTCTTTTATAAAGGTGCCTCACAAGGGATAGTCCCTATACTTGCAAATTATCCGGATACTTGGAGGTTTCAGGGATTTGATCTGCAGTTTGAAAAAGCGTATGGTGTGCAGTTTTCTGTTTTTTCTATAAATTATAATCCATTTATACCCCTTATATATATTGGTTTTGTCTTACTGTCTGTTGGTATAGTCATAGCATATATAGTGGAACATAAAATCATATATATAAAGATCGTTGATAATGGTAAAAGGAGAGAAATTATAATGTCAGGATACAGGCATCGATTCAAGCAGGATACATTAAGTATGCTTGAATCCATTGGAAGAAAGATTGATCAATATTTGGGAGTGGAAAAGTGAATGATAGTTTGATGTTTGGTGTTGCTTCTTTGATGTATTTGCTGTCGATGTTTTTTTATATTGTCCATCTATTTGTAAGAAAAAAAATGATAGGATTGTTAGCTACCTATACATGCTTTCTTGGGTTTATAATACATACTGTTGCTTTTCTTGGTAGATGGTATCATTTGTATGTCAAGTTTAATATGCCCATAATCCAGTCTATACCTATTACTAATCTTTACGAGTCGTTACTGTTTTTTGCGTGGAGTATCATTTTAGGTAATTTTATAATAGAAAAATGGTTTAAGACCCGTCTATTTGGAGCTTTTATCACAGCAATTGCAGGTATGTCTATTGCTTTTGTAGATGCTGTTGGAGCTAGTAAGTTAGTTCAACCGGTGCTCCCTGCTTTAAAAAGTAACTGGTTATTGGCTCATGCATCGTTGAGCTTTTTGGCATATGCGGCGTTTACTTTATCTTTCAGTGCTGCAATTGTTAATTTAGCAACAAAGTGTAATAATAGAAAAAGTATGGTTTATCTTTTTTGGACTTTGTCGTTTTCTGTGTTCATCTATACTACTGGGATTATTCTAACTAATGTTGCATTTAAATTGACTAAGGGTACTAATCTGTTAAAAGCTTTTGAAGGATTGGGTATCTTCCTTTGTTTGGGCTTTTTTGTAGTATTTGCATTCGTATGGATTTTGGGTGTTAAAATAGGTGCTTTTTTATCTAAATTTATACCCGAGCAACTATCCATAGAGATGGTGGAATTTAGGTTTATTTCTATAGGTTTTTTGATATTTACAATTGGGGGGCTTGTGTTTGGTGCGATTTGGGCTGATATATCTTGGGGTAGATATTGGGCTTGGGATCCAAAGGAAACGTGGGCTTTTGTAACATGGCTTGTTTATGCTTTTTACCTTCATATGAGATTGATAAGAGGGTACGATGGTCTTAGATCATCGGTACTTGCTGTTATTGGATTTTTGATTACTATTTTTACATACATAGGGGTAAATCTACTCATGCCGGGGTTGCATTCTTATGGTGGGATGTAAATATAGTTTTTTTAATGTTTAGGTTAGGCACTTATAAAATAACTTATAAAAAAGTTTTATAGCTTTTGGGGTAGATTTCATATTAGGTATACAAGTCCAGAATTCAGTGAATATTAAATATATAGATGATAGTGGTGTATTTTTGCCCATAATTGTTTATTGATCTTTTTTGTAACCTTCTATTGTTTGTATTCTGTTAAGAATTATTTTTGTCCTATTGGTTACAAACTTTTGGTTGCTTTTTGGGTGATATTTGATGGGGTTGGGTAGTATAGCTGCCAGTTGAGCGGCTTCTATTGGTGAAAGGGCAGAGGCTGGTTTTCCATAATAAAACTTTGCTGCCTCTTGTACTCCAAAAATACCATCACCAAGCTCGGCGATATTAAGATATATCTCAAGTATCCTTTTCTTGGATACCACTTGTTCCATTCGATAAGTGAGTATAGCCTCTTTGATCTTTCTCAAGGGGTTTTTAGTGGGAGAAAGATATATATTTTTTACCACTTGTTGGGAAATTGTGCTGGCACCATACTTAAATCTTCCAGATTTGAAATTCTCTTCAAAAGCGTTTTGTATTGCTTCAAAATCAAAACCATCATGTTGCCAAAATTTTGAATCTTCAGAAACTATAACAGCTAATCTCATAGGTCTTGAAATTTGATTAAGTGGAACCCACGTGTGTTTAATTGTCTTTTTAATCCCCTTGTTCTCCCATTGTTTCATTCTGTATTTCATAAATGATGTGGGGATAGGGTTCTCTTTTGCTAACCTTTTTACATCGTAGAAAAAAGCAGGGACAACGTATACAAAAGAACCTAATATGAATAGTATAATAATTAACAATAATATCTTTTTGATCATTTAATCCGCTTTTAAATAACGTTTAAGAGTTGTTATTCTATTTTTGGTGGATCAATTTAATCTGGGTCATGCACTGCTTTATAAAGCTTATTAAAAGTTTTTGCAAGTAATATTTTTATGTTGATATTTCAAAGGCAACATTTGATTAAAAAATAATCACTTGAGGTGTTAGCTAAAGATAAAATCCTTGTTTTTTCATATCTATTTATTGGCATGTTTGTTGAAGATAAGTGAGTAATAACCTCAGGAGGTTTAATATGAAGATGGTAAGGGCTATAATAAAACCATTTAAGCTTGATGAAGTAAAAGATGCGCTTACTGAAATTGGGATTACAGGTATGACTGTTGTGGAAGTAAAAGGGTATGGAAGGCAGAAAGGGCATAGTGAACTGTATAGGGGTGCAGAATATCAGATCGAGTTTATTCCTAAGGTCATGATCGATCTCGTGGTGTCTGATGAATTGGTGGAAAGTGTAATTGAGACGATCTCTAAATCAGCCAGAACAGGAAAGATTGGTGATGGCAAAATATTTGTAATCCCTGTGGAAAAGGCTGTAAGGATTAGGACAGGTGAATTAAATGAAAATAGTCTATAGGAGGATAAAATGAAAAAGATATTTTTTGTTTTAATGCTTTTAGCTTCATCTGCAGTGGGTTTTGCCAGTGATAAACCTACTCTTAATGCGGCAGATACAGCGTGGGTTATAACAGCTACTGCCCTTGTGATGCTTATGACACCTGCTGGGCTGGCTCTCTTTTATGGTGGGATGACAAGAAGTAAAAATATCCTAAATACCATAGGTATGAGTTTTATGGGTTATGCGGTAGCATCGGTTTTGTGGGTGGTAGTTCTCTTTAGTTTAGCATTTGGTCCTGATGTGGGTGGTATAATAGGTAGTCTGGATCATGTCTTTCTAAATAATATAAAGATTAGTGATTTGCAGGGTACAATACCAAAAATTCTTTTTGTTGTCTTTCAGATGACTTTTGCTGGTATTACGTTGGCTCTCGTGAGTGGTTCTATTGTGGAGAGGGTAAAGTTTGGTTTTTGGATGGTTTTTAGTGTGTTATGGTTAATACTGGTGTATGCTCCAATTGCCCATTGGGTATGGGGTGGAGGCTTTATCGGTGCTATGGGTGCCCTTGATTTTGCTGGTGGGACAGTAGTGCATATAAATGCTGGTGTTAGCGGGTTGGTTTTAGCACTTCTTGCTGGAAAAAGAAGGGACTATGGTAAAACAGCCATAATTCCATCTTCAATAGCATTAACAGTGTTAGGAGCTGCATTGTTATGGTTTGGCTGGTTTGGCTTTAATGCTGGTAGCCAGTTGGCTGCTGATGGGATTGCTGCAAATGCGTTTTTGGTCACAAATACTTCTGCTGCTATGGGGGCAATTACATGGATCATTATTGAGTGGATTGTTGCAAAGCGTCCAACAATGCTTGGCGCAGCATCTGGTGCAATAGCTGGTCTTGTTGCCATAACACCTGCAGCTGGTTTTGTATCTGCACCAGCATCAGTTTTGTTTGGTATTTTATCTGGAATAGTGGGTTTCTTTGGTGTGTTTGTGCTAAAGAGCAAGCTCAAGTATGATGACTCCCTCGATGCTTTTGGGGTGCATGGTCTTTGTGGGATGTTGGGGGCAATTCTTACGGGGGTCTTTGCAAGTCCAGAAATAAACCCTATAGGTAAGGGGCTCTTGTATGGGAATCCAGGTCAGGTTTGGGTACAGTTTGTGTCTGTAGTTGTTACTATAGTCTATTCGGCGATTTTAACTGCGGTTATCTTCTATATTACAAAGTTATTTGTGTCTGTTAGGGTGGATGATGAGGCAGAACTAAAAGGTTTAGATGAAGTTGAACACGGAGAGAGGGGATTTAATATATAATTGGGCAGGGTAACCTGCCTTTTTTTATTTATAGCTGTAATTTAATAAAAAAAACTTGACTTTGACCCTATTAAAAATTATAAAATCTATTCTTACTTGGTAGAAATTAAAGGGACGGTCCCTTGTTTATCCATAGAAAAAATCTTTAAAGGGGTAAGAAATGAAATTTAACGTATCAGATGCTGAGAATTCTCAGAAATTGCTTGAGATTGAGTTGCCTTATGAGCAATACACCAAAGAATTTGAAAAACAGCTTAATAAGATCCTTCCTTCAGTAAAATTACCGGGATTTAGGGTAGGTAAAGCTCCAAAGGAGATGGTGAGAAAGGAATTCAAACATAAACTCAGTGTACAAGCTCTTGAAGAAACCATAAATAGTGCAATATCTAAAGCTATTAAAGAATCTGGTGTTGTTCCCTTAAATATTCCAGTTGTCAAAGATGTTGTTTTTGAGGATGATAAGCCTATTACATTTAAAGTGTTTGTTGATGTTTATCCTGCTGTGGAGGTTAAAAATTATAAAGGCTTTGAATTTGAAAGGGAACTCAGGGTTGTATCTGATGAGGATGTTGATGAGGTTTTGGAGAGTTTAAGGCATCAGCATGCGGTTTTTGAGGTGGCTGACGATGGCTATGAGGTTAAAAATGGTGATAGGGTTGTAATAGATTTCGTTGGTAAAATAGATGGGGAAGAGTTTGAAGGGGGTAAAGCTAGCAATTATACGCTTGATATAGGTAGTAAAAAGTTCATCGAGGGTTTTGAAGAGGGTATAATAGGGATGAAGAAGGGGGAGACAAAAGATATAAAGGTGGTTTTCCCGAAAGATTATAGTGAAAATCTTGCTGGGAAGGAAGCTGTTTTTACTGTGACTGTCCATGAAATAAAGCTTAAAAAACTACCAGAATTAAACGATGAATTTGCTACTACTGTGGATCCTAACATAGAAAATTTGGAGAAGTTGAAAGAGAGTATTAAAAAGGAGATCGTTGATGAAACTGAGCTCATAAATAAGGAACAGTTTTATGACAAACTTATTCAGAAGCTCGTAGAGGAAAACCCATTTGACCTACCCCAATCCATGATAGATGAGCAAAGTAGAAACTTAGCAGATAGAGCAATAAAAAACTATTGTAGGATGTATGGCTTAGACCCGAAAAAAGTGGATATCGATCCGGATAAGATCAAGGATAATTATAGAGATCAAGCTATTCTGCAGACAAAGGGTGCAATTTTACTAAATGCTATTGCCGATAAGGAGAATATAGTTGTGACTGATGAGGATGTTGATGCTAAAATAAAAGAATATGCTGAGACCCTTAAAATGAGTTTTAATGATTACAAAGATCTTGTTATAAAAAATGGAACGATTAACACAATAAAAAACAACGTTCTTGTGGATAAAATTTATGATTTTCTATGCTCTGTGAATAATGTTAAGGATACATACGTAACATTAAAAGAGGTAAGAGAAAGGGAAAAAGTAAGTTAGGGGTGGACAGATGAGTTTTTTTGTCCCATATGTCATAGAACAGACTGGAAGAGGAGAAAGGGTATACGACATATACTCAAGACTCCTTAAAGATAGGATCATTTTTTTGGGCACAGCTATAGATGATTATGTGGCTAACATTGTTGTTGCTCAAATGTTGTTTTTAGAAGCAGAAGACCCAAAAAAGGATATATATTTATACATTAATAGTCCAGGTGGTGTGATCACAAGTGGCCTTGCTATTTACGATACCATGAACTATATAAAACCAGATGTATCAACAATCTGCATCGGACAGGCTGCCAGTATGGGAGCAGTATTGCTTGCATGTGGTGCAAAAGGGAAAAGGTTTGCTTTGCCAAATACACGAATTATGATACATCAGCCTCTGGGTGGGTTTCAGGGGCAAGCTAAGGATATTGAGATACAGGCAAAAGAGATATTAAGACTCAAAGCCAGAATCAATGAGATCCTTGCAGAGAGAACCCAAAAAACGATTGAACAGATTGACGCTGATTGTGATAGGGACTTTTTTATGAGTGCTGAAGAAGCAAAAGCCTATGGTTTGATAGATGAGGTTATTACGAAAAAATCTTGAATATAATAATTACAGTTTTATATTAATTGCAATGAACTTTTGAGGTAATTTATGAAGAAGAAAAAAGATGGGATGTACTGTTCATTTTGTGGCAGGCACCAGGAAGAGGTTAATAAACTTATTGCAGGTGTAGATGTTTTCATATGTGATGAGTGTGTTAGGATATGTGATGATATATTAAAAGAGGAAGCTGTATCCAACAAAGATGCTATCAATACTCAAAATCTTCCTACTCCTGATAAGATTAAAGAGGTGTTAGACCAATACGTAATAGGGCAGGATGCTGCCAAGAAGACTTTGAGTGTTGCAGTATATAACCACTACAAAAGAATCTTTTTCAAATCGAATAATGACATAGAAATTGAAAAATCTAATATCCTCCTTATCGGTGCTACTGGTACAGGTAAGACCTTATTAGCAAGGACATTGGCTAAAACGCTGAATGTTCCTTTTGCCATCTCAGATGCGACCACACTCACTGAAGCTGGTTATGTTGGTGAAGATGTGGAACATGTTATTTTGAGGCTGTTGCAAGCAGCAGATTTTGATGTAGAAAAAGCTCAGAAAGGGATTGTTTTCCTTGATGAGATAGATAAAATATCCAGGAAGTCTGAAAATGTTTCCATTACAAGGGATGTCAGTGGAGAGGGTGTCCAACAAGCCCTTTTAAAGATTGTTGAAGGTACTATTGCAAACGTTCCACCACAAGGGGGAAGAAAACATCCTAATCAGGAGTTTATTCAAGTGGATACTACGAATATACTTTTTATCTGCGGGGGTGCTTTTGAGGGGCTAACTGAGGTGATAAAACATAGAATAGGGAAAAAAGCTGTTGGTTTTAAAAGTAGTGAGGAGTTAAAATCTGTAAATGAGATGAGTAAATCGGATATCCTCAAGCATGTCCAGCCCGATGATCTCATCAAATATGGCCTTATTCCAGAGCTTGTAGGTAGGCTTCCTGTAGTTGCTGTATTGGATGATCTTGATGAGGATGCCCTTATAAAAATCCTTGTAGAACCTAAAAACTCTATTGTGAAACAGTACAAGGAGCTATTTAAAATGGATAATGTGGAACTTACGTTTACAGATGGTGCGCTAAGAAGTATTGTGAAAAAGGCGATAGAGCGTAAGACAGGTGCCAGAGGGTTAAGGGCTATAATAGAGGAGATCATGACTGATATAATGTTCAAGGTACCTTCTATGAAGGATCTGGTGGAGTGTGTGATAACTGAAGAGACAGTCCTAAACAAAACAGAGCCCCTTTATATATATAAGAAAGAGAAAGAGAGGAGTAAAGAGATTGCCTGAGAAAACTATGTATAGGCAATACCCTCTTATCCCTATTAGGGATGCTGTCCTATTACCTTTTACCATAAATGCGGTATTTATAGGTAGAGAAAAGTCTATAAATGCTATCAGGATAGCTGAAGCCTCTTCGAAGCTTGTTTTCGTTACGTTGCAAAAGTCGTCTGAAATAGAAAATCCCAATCTAACAGATATTTATGATATAGGGGTAGTTGCCAGGATATTGCAATCTTTGAAACTACAGGATGGTTCGTATAAGGTCCTTTTTGAAGGTATTAGAAGGGGTAAGATTGTAAATTTCATCAATACAAATGAGTCAATTTTTGCTGAGGTGCTGGAAACGGAGGAATTTTTTGAACAGACCCCCTTCTTTGAATATCTTAAAACAACACTTTTTGAGACATTTCGAAGATTTGTAAGGACAACCGGTAAGCTTACTAATGATATGTTAAATGCGATAATGGATCTTGATGATATCGTAAAACAGGTTTACACGATAACTATACATAGCATTACAAAACTTGAAGATATACAAAGTGTTTTAGAGATAGATGATCTTGATGGCAAGATAGAAAAGCTCATTGAACTTTTGGAGATTGAGATAGAGCTTTTTAAA
Source organism: Calditerrivibrio sp. (assembly GCA_026415135.1). Classification (NCBI taxonomy): domain Bacteria; kingdom Pseudomonadati; phylum Deferribacterota; class Deferribacteres; order Deferribacterales; family Calditerrivibrionaceae; genus Calditerrivibrio; species Calditerrivibrio sp. Next base: position 27,917 of record JAOAHS010000060.1, read on the forward strand.
CTCGATGAAAAGATAAAAAACAAGGTGAAGTCTCAGATTTTGAAGAATCAAAAGGAATACTATCTCAACGAGCAGTTAAAAATTATAAACAAAGAGCTCGGTAGAGAAGATGATTTAAAAGCTGAGTTTGATGAACTGGAATCAAAGATTAAAGCTTCAAAGATGCCTGAAAATACTCGGGAAAAGGCATTGAAAGAGCTCAAAAAATTAAGACTAATGCCACCTATGGGGGCAGAAAGTACAGTGTCTCGTAACTATCTTGATTGGTTGCTAAGTATACCATGGGGAGAATATACGGAAGATAAAGCTGATATAAGTGAAGCTGAGTCTATACTGGATCGAGACCATTATGGGCTTGAAAAGGTAAAAGAGAGGATTCTGGAGTATTTGGCAGTTAAACAGGTGGCAAATGATCTTAAAGGTCCTATAATCTGTTTTGTGGGTCCTCCGGGTGTAGGTAAAACATCTCTTGCAAAATCTATTTCGGAGTCTTTGGGAAGACGATTTATTAGAATGAGTCTCGGTGGCTTAAGGGATGAAGCTGAGATCAGGGGACATAGGAGAACTTATGTTGGTGCTCTGCCGGGTAAGATTGTGCAGGGGATAAAAAAAGCTGGGACGATGAACCCTGTTTTCTTGTTGGATGAGATTGATAAATTAAGTAGTGATTTCAGAGGAGACCCTGCTTCAGCGCTTTTAGAAGCCCTCGATCCAGAACAGAACATCGGTTTTGTAGATCACTATCTTGAGGTGGAACTCGATCTGTCAAAAGTTTTTTTTATCACAACAGCTAACAGATTAGATACCATACCTCATCCTCTAAGAGATAGGATGGAGGTTATAAATATTAGTGGTTACACCGAGTTGGAAAAGCTAAATATTGCTAAAAACTTCATAATCCCAAAACAGCTAAAGTTATATAATATTCAAGGTAAAATTGAGTTTACGGAGAAGGGGATACTTGATGTGATAAGATACTATACAAGGGAGGCTGGTGTAAGGAACCTTGAAAGAGAGATAGCATCTCTTGTTAGGAAAGGGGTAAGGGATATACTTAAGAATGGTTTGAATTCAGTCATAATCACCCAGAAAAAAGTGGAAAAGTATTTGGGTGTAAAAAAATTTACTTATGATATCGCGAAGCTCAAAAAAGAGGTAGGTGTTTCTACGGGGCTTGCCTGGACACCGTATGGTGGTGATCTATTACAGATAGAAGTGGCTTTGATGCCGGGCAACGGGAAGCTGACAGTTACTGGGCATCTGGGTGATGTTATGAAGGAATCAGTAAACATTGCCCTAAGCGTGGTAAAAAGTAAATCTGATAAATACAAGATCCCCTCTTATAAATTCAAAGATTACGATATCCATGTTCATGTTCCTGAAGGAGCAGTCCCAAAAGATGGGCCTTCGGCAGGTATAACGATAACTATAGCATTATTATCTATCTTCTCTGGTTTACCTGTGGATAACAGTTTTGCTATGACTGGTGAAATTATTTTAAGGGGTAAGGTGTTAGCTGTGGGGGGAATCAAAGAGAAGGTTTTGGCTGCTGTTAGATCTGGGATTACAAAAATTATTTTACCAATAGAGAACAAAAAAGACTTGACAGAGATTCCAAAAGAGGTTAAAAATAAAATTCAGGTCTATTTTGTAGAAGATATTGATGAAGTAGCAGAATTGACCTTAGTAAAAATATAAAAAATGGGGTGAGTTAAATTGGCTATTAATGCTGTAGTAAAAGTTGATGGTGACAATGTGGATCAAGCTCTCAAGCTCCTTAAGAAAAAGGTAGAAAGAGAGGGGCTTGTTAGAGAGATCAAAAAGCATGCTTACTACGAGAAGCCTACAGAGGTAAAGCGAAGAAAAATTCTTAAGGCCCGTAGGAAACAGCAAAAGCTTGTACGTAAGCTACAGGAAAAGTATAAGTATTTATAATATGTAAGCCGCCATTGGCGGCTTTTTTTATACTTTCTTTATCGGAAGCAGGATCTTGAATGTTGTTCCTTTATTTTCCTCTGATTCTACAAGGATCTTGCCTGCATGTTTTTCTACTATGAGTTTGACCATGTAAAGTCCTAAACCGCTCCCCTTAGGTTTTGTGGTATAAAGGGGTTGGAATATTATATCTAATTTATCCTTTGGAATACCACATCCATTATCAGAGACTTCTATGATGGCAAAAGCCCTATTTTCTATTATGATCTTATGCATTTCTACTTTTATAATACCTTTATCTTTGATCGCCTGAATGGCGTTTATGATGATGTTTTCAAACATCTCCACAATCAGATCGGGATCGCATTCAACTTTTTCGGTAAGGTAATCAGTCAGTAAAACCTCTATATTTTTGCCAAAGGTGTGGGTGGAAAGGGTATGCTTTATTAAGTTGGAAAGATCAACTGACTGATATTTTAATTCTAATCCTTTTGTAAAAGACTGTAGCTGTTTGACTAAGTTTGTGGCTCTTTTAAATACAGTAAACGTCTTGTCTATTGTCTCTGAGATAACTGGATCATTGTTTAGTTCTTTTATTACTAACAGGTAGTTATTCATGCCTGATAACAGATTGTTAAAATCGTGTGCCAAACCTGAAACCAATATCTCCATATTTTTTTCTGCTTTTAATTGTTCAATCTCTTTTGTAAGATTTATCGTATCCGTAAGGTCTTTGCCCTCTACTATGATATATTTGATGTCATTGTTCAAAAGTATTGGGGTAAAAGAAAAATAGTAGATCCTTTCGGTGCTACCTTCCATTTTTATGTTTATATTTGTGGTGATCTTCTGTTTTTCCTGAAGAACTTCTTCCAACTTTGAGTCTATTTTTTTTACGAGCTCTTCGCTGGCAGAGAAGAGAGGATAATTTGTTAGATGGAGACCTTTTAATTTATTTTTTTCTGCATTCATTGTTTCTATTGTTAGTTTGTTGGCTTCTAAAGTATGACCAGTTTTGTCGAGGAGAACGATTATATGGTTTGCATTATCGAAAATACTAATAAATTTTATTTTTTCTATCTCTAACTCGTTTGTTCTTTTTAAGACTGCCTGTTTTAGAAAGTAATTGATAACGAAGAGTAAAAATAAACCTATACTCAAAAGGATTATGACATAAATAAATGGAACGTAATTGAATTTTTTTAACTGGTATATTCCAAACCATTTTTCTCTGAGTTCTTCCATTTCGGCTTTTGTTATCTTTTTCATACCGTTTTCCACTAAGGCTAAGACTGATTCGTTACTTTTAAGAGATGCCCTGTGGAGATGATTGGTGAAAATAGGTTCTGGGAGAATCTTGAATTCCTTTTGTAGTCCATATCTGTGAAGCAAATAGAAGCCTGTATTTATACCAATGGCAAAAGCAGAAATATCATGGTTTTTAGCTGCGATCAATATATCCTCATCTGAAGGGAATTCATTTATATTCCTGAAATTTAGAGATTTTAACACGTTTACAGTTGCACCACCTTTTTTGGTAGCTATCTGGAAAGATTTTAAGTCGTGGACATTGGAGATACCAGTTATATTTTTGTGATAAAAGATATGGGTATCGACCTTTTCATAAGGAGAAGAAAAGGAGTAGATCTTTTCCCTTTCAGGGTTTTTAAAAAGGGTATCTATGATATCGTATTTACCTTCTTTCATCTCTTGTTGGGCGATGTTCCATTCTTTTGCATATATTTTTACTCTGATGCCAGTTTTGGATTCAAACTTTTTCCAAAGATCAATACTAAAACCTGTGAGCTCCCCCTTTTCATTTATGAAGGAATAAGGGGGATAATTGTTGTCAATTACTATTTTGAGTTCATCTTTTGCTGTGAGTACCTTGCTAGTGAGGGAGAATATAAAAATGCAAACAAGAAGAATAATCTTAATGAAAAAGATTTTTGTCAATTTTCTACTCAAACCAGTTTTTTTACTAAAAAAATCTACAATGATAATAGTAACTCCCAAATTGTGTATGTATAGAAAGTATAATTGGGATTAACAGCTTTGTCAAATGGTTTATCTAAAATTTTACAAGTTTTACATTTTTCTGAGATTTTTAAAGAAGTTTTGCATCAGTGATCTTATCTTATCTTCAAAGATCCCATATTCGTATTCAACGGAATGATTTAAAGTTTCTATATCAAAAATCTTTGCATTGGAGATTACGCCACCAAATTTGGGCTCAAGTATACCAAAAACGACCCTTTTAATTCTAAAGTGTAAAATAGCCCCAGCACACATTATGCAAGGTTCTAATGTAGAATAAAGGGTACATTCGTTTAGTCTCCAATCACCAAGCTTTTTGGCAGCTCTTTTTAGAGCTATTATTTCTGCATGATCGAGGGAATTTTTGGTCACCCGTTTTTTGTTGTAGCCTGTGGAAAGTATTGTGTTCCCATGTACAACGATTGCTCCAACCGGTACATCGTTGTACTTTAGAGCTCTTTTTGCCACCTCTATGGTTTTAGCCATGAAAATATTATCTAAGTCGGTCATTGTCCAGAGGTATCTATTAAGATCTTTACATATCCTGTGAATATGATTGCTGCGGTTTCCGATTTTAAGACACCTTTTATGGGTGATATCTTTTTAAAACCTTTGTTTTGCAATGTTTCGAGTTCTACATCTTCAAATCCACCTTCAGGTCCTATTAACAAGCCAACTGATTTTGTGGTTAGATCGATTTTTTCTTTTGATGAACATCTTTCATAGAGAACAAAGTTTTCTTGCGTTTTGGGGGTTATATCTGATAGATCTACAGCATCTTCAACAACTGGTAAAAAGTTGTGTTCCGCTTGCAAAAAGCCTTTGTAGAGTAATTTTTTCATCCGTTCAGAGGTGCTTGTGTTTATACCTTGAAAGCTTCTTTTAGTGATTACCGGGATCAATTTTGTAATCCCTATTTCCCCAAGCTTTTCTATAGCTGAATCGAGGTACTCCCGCTGAATGATACTTAAGTAGACATCCAACTCATAATTCGGTTTATCGTGGGGTTGTTTACTGTTTAGGGTGAATATACCAGACTTTTTCATTCCAAAATAGAACTGGTACTCTCCAACTTCTTTGTCATTGATGAATATAAATTTGTCTCCAATCTTTGTTCGTAAAACATTTTTGATCTGATGGTACAGATCATCTTCGATCTCTATCTCTTCTTTGAGCTCATTTTGGATGTAGAATCTTTTTAGTTTTTCAAACATTTAGTCAACCTCACAGCAGTCCATCCATTCTTATTTGATATTTTTTCAATACTGTAATTTACAAGGTTTAAATTCTCTAAAAAAGATTTTAGTTCATCTGTTAAAATACCTGATAAAATGATGATGTTTGGATCCAACCTCAGGATATCACCTCTTATTTTTAACAGCACTGAGCTTATAATGTTTGCTATGACTATATCCAGTTTGACATTTTTGATGGAATCTGGTGTACCTGCCCAGAATAGAATGTCAGTGGCATTATTAAGCATCATATTTTCCTTTGTGTTTTTGATTGCCAAACTATCGTTGTCAAAGGCCAAAACCTTTTTAGCTCCAGAAACCTTTGCTGTTAAAGCTAATATGCCAGTACCACATCCTATATCTAATACAGTCTTACCAGCACAACATTCTTCTAAAAGCTCTGCAGCTAACTGTGTTGTAGGATGATTTCCGGTACCGAAAGCAAGAGATGGATTTATCAAAATACAGCTCTGGGAATCCCTTTCATTAGCATCAAAAATATATTTTATGTTTGGTGTTAGTTGACCTGCTCTTAGGAACTCTTTCCATTTGTACTCCCAACCACTGTTTTCTATGCTGTTTATGGAGTAGTTTTCAATAAATGGGGTAATGTCCTGTAGGAGACTTTCTTCACAGTAAATGGTGAACGTTTTTACACTATCGAAATCATCTTCTACCATATAGATCCCAATACTTTCTAAAAACTCTTCAAGCCCTTCTTTGAAAGTATGAAATTTGATCTCTAACATATCAGGCCTTTGAAATTGTTTCTTCTTAACATATCGTAAAGAACAATAGCCACAGAATTGGATAGATTGTGGCTTCTTATTTTATCACTCATGGGTATTTTGTAAAGTTTATCCCTGTATGTTGATCTTATATGGTCTGGTAATCCAGCCGATTCATTACCAAATATCAGGATGATTTTATCGCTTTCTGGTATTTCTGGGTAGATTTTTGTACCAAACTTACTCAGAAAAGCATATTCGAACTCTTTTTCATCATAGAGTGAGGCAAATTCATTAAAGCTATCTATCTTTTTAATCCTAACATGTTCCCAGTAATCTAAGCCAGCTCTTTTAAGGTATTTGTTGGAAAGGGAAAAGCCAAGCTTACCAATTAGGATCAGTTCCACATCGGTACCGGCACATAATCTTGCAATATTACCTGTGTTTTGAGGTATTTCTGGTTCAAAGAGGGCTATTTTTATCTCCATCTAAATGTCCACCTTTTCACAGGCTCCCCAGATGGATTCGAGTTTGTAGTAGTCCCGTTCGTTTTTCCCCATTATGTGTATAAGAATACTACCAAAGTCTATACATACCCACTTGGAGATACCGTATCCTTCATCTTTGAGTTTGGTTAGTTTTTCCTGTTTGCATACCTCTTCGACGTAGTCGGCGAGGGTTTTTATATGGGTTTCGGAGTTTCCAGTGCAAATGATGAGATAATCGGCTATGGATGAAACCTCTTTTATCTTATATATTACAATATTTTCAGCCATTTTCTCTGATAATTTTTCTTTAATCTTCTTTATTACCCCTTCTAACATTCTTCCTCCTGGTAGAGCTTTTTTTCTATAATGTAGTTGTAAACTTTATCGGGTAAGTAATCTAACATCTTGTTATCTTTTATCATCTCCCTGATATCTGTGCTTGATATGGGGATTTCTTTTATTTTTGTCAATATTATTTTTTCAGACATACCAAACTGGAAATCTTCTATGTTGATCACATATTTAAGTAGTTTTGGGGGTATTTTTAAAAGCATTGATTCTATTGGATGTTCGGGTCGGTTTACAACTACAAAGTTGGATAGTTTAAAGAGCTCCTGCCAGTTTTGCCATGTCTCTATTGTTGAAAAGATATCAGTACCTACAACAAAAAAAAGCTCATTTGGTTTGTATATTTTGTTGAAATCGAGTAGAGTAAGATAAGTGTAAGATTTTTTGTCCCTTTTAACCTCTATGTCTGATATATCAAAAATGTTTTGATCCAAATCCTCAGTGGCAAGTTGTAGCATTCTTATCCTATCCGATGGTGATGCTATCGGATAATTTTTGTGGGGTGGTAGCTTGGCAGGGATAAAAAGAAATTTATCGAAGTTAAATATTTTTTGAACTTCTGTTGCTAAGTTTATATGCCCTTTATGAACAGGATTGAATGTGCCTCCAAATAGAGCTATCTTTTTCAATTTATCTTATCTGTCCCGTACCGAATATTTGATACTTTGTTGTTGTAAGGTCTTTTGCACCCATAGGACCCCTGCAATGAAGTTTTTGAGTACTTATACCTATTTCAGCTCCTAAACCAAATTCCCCTCCGTCTGTAAAGCGGGTAGATGCATTGACATATACTGCAGCTGAATCTACCATGTCTAAAAATTCCAAGGCATTGGTGTAGTTTTCTGTAACTATCGCGTCTGAATGACCTGAACCATACCTATTTATATGTTCTATTGCTTCAGCTAATGAGTCTACAACTTTAATGGAAAGCTTAAGATCAAGGTACTCTTCACTCCAATCCGATTCTGTTGCTGGCTCTACATGCCTAAAGTTTTGTGCACGTTCACAACCAACCAATTTTACGTTGTGATTGTGGTAGATTTCCACCATTTCAGATAAAAATTCATTAGCAATAGCATGGTGTACTAAAAGGGTCTCCATAGCATTACAGACACCTGGCCTACTAACCTTAGCATTGAGTGCTATATTGATTGCCATATTTTTATCTGCAAACTGATCGATATAAACGTGGCAGACACCTTTATCATGTTTTACTACTGGTATTAACGAATGCTCTGTTACGTAAGAAATCAATGCCTCACCTCCACGTGGTATGATGAGGTCAATATACTGTTTAGCTTTTAACATGGTATTCAAAATCGTTCTGTCTGGATCGATGACTAAAGTAACTATATTTTCATCGAGGTGACATTCATCTAAAGAGATCTTTATGATCTTTTCAAGGGATTTATTGGAAAAGGTGGCCTCTTTACCCCCTCTTAATATGGAGATATTGCCAGATTTTATACATAAAGAAGCGGCATCTATGGTAACATTAGGTCTTGATTCATAAATAATCCCTATCACACCAATTGGTACACGAACTTTGTTTATCTTGAGCCCATTTGGTCTTGTTATACCATACTCTACTATCCCCAGCGGATCTTCTTGTTTTACTATATCAATTACGCTTTGTATCATGGCATCTATTCTTTTGTCATTTAGAATAAGGCGATCAATGATGGAATTCTTTAAGTTATTTTTTTGGGCTTCTTCGAGGTCCTTTAGATTTTCTTTTAGGATATCTGATCTATATTTATCAAGGTTTTTAGAGATGGTTTGAAGTAGCTGATCCCTTTGGGTTGAGGTCAGTTTGATTATTTTTCTTGAGGCCTCTTTAGCTCGTTTTAAAAATTCCATCATTAACTCCATTTTTTTTGATTATGACAAGATCATCTTTGTGTATAACTTCATCGCTGATTTTATAACCTAAAAGCTCCTGAATCTTTTCTGTTTTTTGACCCTTAATCTTTTTTAAGTCTGAAGAGGTATATCTGGTTTTACCCCGCGCAATTTCCATTCCATAAATATCTGTGATCCTGACTATGTCACCAATATTAAATTTGCCGGTGATATCAAGAATACCAGAAGGCAGTAGTGATCTATTCATATCGAGGATAGCTCTGACTGCACCGCTATCGATGATGATTTCACCTTTTGGAGTTGCTGCATAGGCTATCCAGAACTTTTTTCTATCAATTGCATCTTCTATGTGGGAAAAGAAAGTACCAATTATCTCACCTTTTAAAAATCTGATAATATTTTCTGGTTTTTTCCCATTTATTATACCCACGTAGCATCCCGAATCCAAAGCCTTTTGGGCTGCCATTATCTTTGTTTTCATACCGCCAGTACCAACACCTGAAATGGAGTCCCCTGCAACATTTAAAATATCTTTGTTAAAATATTTCACTTCGTTTATAAGTGTGGCATTGGGACACTTTGACGGGTTTTTATCAAATAGTCCATCTACATCGGATAAAATAAGCAAAAGATCTGCACCAATAAGACCAGATACAAGGGCTGATAGATTATCATTGTCTCCAAAAGTATCCACATATTTTATTTCGTTTGTGGCTACAGTATCGTTTTCGTTTATAATAGGTATAACATTCAAGTCGAGCAACTTTTTTAAAGTGGAGCGGGCGTTTAAATACCTTTTTCGGTTTGCAAAGTCTTCTTTTGTTAACAGTATCTGTCCCACGTTCATATTGTATCTATTAAAGGCTTCTTCGTAATATAAGATTAGCTTTGCTTGCCCTACGGCAGCACAAGCTTGTCTATCTACTATATTTTTTGGTTTAGAATCAAAACCTAAAGTTTTAAAACCTGCAGCAATAGCACCAGAGGATACGATTACAACATCTTTTACGTCGTTTTTGATTATATGAATAGCATGAGCAAGTTCAGCGAGAAACTTTTTGTCTATTTCATCCTTTCCTGCAACGATGCTGCTACCAATTTTTATCACTAAGGTGTTTATCTTGGGCAATTTCCTCATGTTTGCTTTAATATACAAAATTCTTAAATAAATCAATAGGACAATAAAAAAACTTGATTTTTCTTTTGTAGCATGGTATATAAAAAACAAGTGGGTATTCTCCCACTTATTTTTTTGTGCAAGGCAGGAAAAGTTATGAGAGAGAAAAATAGTCATATCGTAGAAAGGGTTAAAGAATACGCTAAAAAATTAGCAGAAGAAAATAGTGTAGAAATTTTTGATGTTCAGTTTGTGAGGGAGCCGTCTGGATATGTGCTCAGGATATATCTAGATAAAGAACATTTGACCCTTGAGGATTGTGCTATTTTTAGCAAAGAGATTTCTAAATGGCTTGATACGGAAGATTTTATAGAACACAAGTATAACCTTGAAGTATCCAGCCCCGGTTTAAATAGACCTATAAGGGGCATTGAAGATTTCAAAAAGTATGTTGGTAAGAAATGTAAGATAGAGCTTTTTAAGAAAGATGAAAATGGGAGAAAAAGCTACACAGGGTATATAAAATCTGTGGCTGGTGATGTGATACAGTTGGAATATAAAAGCGATATCTTTACTGTGTGTTATAACGATATAAAGAAAGCACATCTGGAGTATGAATTTTAAAGAAAATTATAGATTTCAGGAGGAATGATGATAAAAGAGATCTTAAAAGTAGCTGATGAAATAGGGCGGGAAAAAGGTTTTAGTAGAAAGGTTATTTCTGCTGCCCTAAGGGATGCTATTTATAAAGCCCTTGTTAAGAAAATAGGGGACTACGGTGAGCCGGTAGTGGAGATAGATCTTGAAAAAAATATTTTTAATATCAAGGTGCCCAAAGAGGTTGTGGAGGATGTGGATAGTTCCTGGCATGAGATCCTTTTGGAAGATGCCATAAAGATTGATAAGGATGCTTATTTGGGTAAGGTAATTATGGTGCCTGTAACAATCGAAGAGATTGGTAGGCAGCTTGCGACTACCGTTAAAACACGACTATTTGAAAAGTTAAGGGAAGCTGAGAAGGATATCGTTTATTCAGAGTTTCAAAACAAGGTGGGTGAAATAATCACAGGCATTGTTCTTAAAACGGACAAAGATGGTGTAACTGTGTCGATAGGTAAAACAGAAGCTCTTTTACCAAAGCGGGAGATGATCCCTGGGGATTATTATTCCAGAGGTGATTATATTAGGGCTTTACTGCTGGAGATAAAGCTGGTAAAGGGGTGGCCTCAGCTTATATTGAGCAGGACGCATCCTCAATTTTTGAAAAAGCTTTTTGAGTCTGAGATACCAGAGGTGTTTGATGGAGTTGTTGAGATCAAGGGGGTTGCAAGGGAGCCAGGTGACAGGGCAAAAGTAGCTGTATACTCTACAAATAGCAACATAGATCCAGTGGGAGCCTGTATCGGTATAAAAGGGGTAAGGATCAACGCTATCAGTAATGAATTAAGGGGTGAGAAGATAGATGTTATTCTTTGGTCCCCTGATCCTGTAAAATTTGTTTGTGCCTCCATATCTCCAGCGGAAGTGATATTGACCAATATTTTTGAGGATGAATCTACCCTTGAGATTGTTGTTCCAGATGATCAGTTGTCTTTAGCAATTGGCAAAAAAGGGCAGAATGTGAAGTTGGCATCTATTCTTACAGGATGGAAGTTGGATATCCTGAGTGAAAGTGAATATAATGCCATTAGAAAACAGCGACTTTTAGAGCAGGAACAGGAGATGAAGGAGTTCTATCAGATATACAGTTTGGAGAATTTATCTATTTTGACCCCTGATATGATCTCTAAGCTCATGACAGCTGGGATTACAGATCTTGAAGTGCTTACTACCTCTTCTGTGGATCAGGTTTCTGAAGTGTTGGGTATTTCCCAAGATGAGGCTATAGAGTTAATAAATGCTGCTATTGACTACATATCTGATAAGTTAGAGGATTAAAAATCTGGTTTACAGTTTGCTTTATGTCGTGTATTATAATGGTATCTAAATTTTAGAGGTGTAGTGAATGAATCGTTTTAAAGTTTCAGAATTGGTGAAGAAAGGGATTGTGGCATACGAAGACTTAAAGGAGAGGCTTAAGAACATCGGTATAGATATTTCAGGGGAAAATGATGAGTTGGCTGAAGAGACTTTGAGTTCTGTAGGAGTGGATATTAAAAAGCTGCATCTGGACAAAAGACAGGAGTTGTTAAAACAAGCCATTGATAGACGAAAAAGACACTCGAAGGTAACAGAGGTAATCGTAAAGGATACTAAGGATACAGGTGCAGACAGTGCCAAAAGGAAGTTGACTAAAGAAGAGCTTCTGAAAAAGAAATTAGAGCTTGAAAAGAGTTTGAAAAAGGTGGATGCTGATAGGGAAAAAGCAAAAGAAGAGCAGGTAAAGATCGATACAGAAAAAGTAGCTGAAATCCCAACACAACATGAAGATATCCAAAAAGATCAAAATATATCTACACCAATAAAAGAAGAAGAGGTGATAACTGAGGTGCCAGAGGTTGTGGTTGCTAAAAGTTTTGAACTTACACCTACTGGGCAGGAAGTGCCAATAGATGCTACCAAGCAAAAAAAGGAAGAACATGGCAAAGGATTCCATAGCAAAAAACAATGGGGTGATAAAAGACAGAAAGATGGTTCTACTGGGCAAGGGGGGCAAAGGGATTATAAGGGTAGACATCATAGGGATGATGTAAGAAAACATGATGGACAAAAAGGAGCAAGACCTCCTCATCCTGGCAAATTGGTGCAAAAGGATTCAGGGCAAAGTCGTGATACAAAGGGGCAGCCAAGACCTCATGAAGATCGTCAAAAATTTCAAAAACCCCAAAAACCCCAACACTCCGAAAAAGGTAAAAAAACTGAGATAAAGGATAAAAGTACAGCATTCTCTCCTGTAACTGATGTATTGATAGAAGATAAGGAGTTGATTGTAAAGAAAAAGAAATGGGAAGAGGATGTGCCAGAAACCCCAGTTGAGGAAAAGGATATAGAGTCAAAAAAGGTAAAAGTAAAAAAATCTATATCAAAAAAAGAGAAAAACCTTAAACAGAATATACTTGAGGATTTGGAACTGCTTGAGTTAGAAAAAGAAGTAGAAGTAGAAAAACTAGCTGAAGAAGAGTTTGTAGAAGAAGTTGAAGAAAAGGTCAAAAAGGTAGCAAAAACAAAGGAAAAAGAAAAAGAAGAGTCGAAGGAGCCAAAGGTTTTTGTTAGACCTTCTAAGATAACAATTGGAGAAGCTATCTCTGTAAATGATTTGGCTGGTTTACTCGGGGTAAAAATTCCTGAGATTATAAAGAAATTGATGGGTATGGGGATGTTTGTCACTGCTAATCAATCAATTGATGCAGAGACTGTACAACTTATAGCAATGGACTATGGTGTTGAAGTAGACGTCAAAACTATTTCAGAAGAGGATCTTTTGCCTAAATACGAGTCCAAGCCTGAAAACCTAAGACCAAGGCCACCAATAGTGACAGTAATGGGGCATGTTGATCATGGTAAGACATCTTTGCTTGATGCCATTAGAAAAACAAAAGTAGCTGAAAAAGAGGCAGGTGGTATTACACAACATATTGGTGCCTATGAGGTGGATATAGATAGAGGTAAAATTGTGTTTCTGGATACACCGGGGCATGAAGCCTTTACGACATTAAGGGCAAGGGGGGCTAATGTTACCGATATAGTAATCCTTGTGGTTGCTGCAGATGATGGGGTTATGCCTCAAACGAAAGAGGCTATAGATCATGCAAGGGCAGCAGGGGTGAGAATTGTTGTGGCTATAAATAAAATAGATAAACCTAATGCAAATCCAGAAAAGGTTAAAACACAGCTTGCCGAGTATGGTATCATATCCGAAGAGTGGGGTGGTGAGTATCAATTCCAGGAGATTTCAGCTAAAAACAGGATAGGGATTGATGATCTTTTGGAAAGGGTATTGTTGGAAGCTGAAATGTTAGAGCTAAAAGGGGATTACGTAAAGCCTGCAGAGGGTATTATCATAGAATCCAGATTGGATAAACAAAAAGGTGTATCGGTATCTCTGATTGTCAAAGATGGGGTGTTGCGTGTGGGAGATACCTTCATAGCTGGTGTACACTATGGAAAGGTTAGAGCTATGTTTAACTATGCTGGTAAAAATATCAAAGAGGCTGGTCCATCGATACCTGTGGAGCTAATGGGTTTTAGTGAGGTGCCAGAACCTGGTGAGACCCTTTTAGTTGTGCCCAATGAGAAGATTGCAAAACAGATTGTGGATATCAGGCTACAAAAACAGAGGGAAAAGGATGAAGCTGCTAAAGCTAAACTGACCCTTGATGATATCTTCAATAAAATCAAAGAGGGGGAAATTAAAGATCTTAATATTATACTTAAAGCCGATGTTCAGGGTTCGTTAGAAGCGTTGAAATCATCATTGGTGAAGCTCTCTAATTCTGAAGTTAAGGTGAAGATCATTCATGATGGTGTTGGTGGAATCAATGAATCTGATGTTTTATTGGCAATGGCTTCGAAGGCAATTATTATAGGTTTTAATGTTAGACCAGATGCCAAAGCTAAGACTGTTGCTGAAAGGGAAAAGATAGATATAAGGCTTTATTCTGTCATATATCAAGCTATAGAAGAGGTGCAAAAAGCAATTGAGGGGATGTTAACCCCTGAAATCAAGGAAAATATTATTGGTAAAGTAGAGATTAGAAAGGTTTTCAGTGTTCCGAAGGTGGGTAAGGTTGCAGGTTGTTATGTTTTAGAAGGTAGGATAGTGAGAAATGCAAATGTTAGAGTTATAAGAGATAATATAGTTATTTATACTGGTAAGATCAATTCCCTTAAACGGTTTCAGGATGATGTTAGAGAGGTTGTGGCTGGCTATGAATGTGGACTTGGCATAGCTAATTATAATGATATCAAAGAGGGTGATATATTAGAAGTCTTTGAAATGGTTGAAGAGAAAAAGCTGCTAAAGGATGTAGAATAGATGGTAATTGGAACGCTTCTTTTAGAAATGGATATTCCTGCTGCAAGATCATTGAAAGATAAAAGAAGTGTTGTTAGTAGTTTTAAGGCAAAACTAAGGAGTAAGTTTAATGTATCTGTGGCTGAGGTTGGGGACAAGGAGATATGGAATAGAGCTTATATTGCTGTGGCTATTGTGGGTGAAAATGCTGGTTTTATAGATTCCCAGCTTCAGGAGGTAATAAAATTTACCGAATATTTAAAAGATGCTGTAATTGTTGATATAAAACAGGAGATTATTTGATGAAGAAAGAATCCTTTAGAGATAGAAGGGTGGGTGAACTGTTAAAGGAAGAGATTGCACGGATTGTTCAGTTTGAGGTAAAAAACCCGAATATACATGGTGTTATAATCACGGATGTTACAGTCACAAAAGATCTCAGTCTTGCTAAAGTGTATATCAGCAGTTATGATGGTACCGATGTGGAAATGCTTAAAAGTGAATTGGAGCATTCCAAAAGTTTTATCTACTCAAGATTGAAAAAGTCTATAAAAATCAAAAGAGTGCCAGATCTCACTTTTTTTATCGATAATACATTAGATTATGCTGATAGGATTGAAGGTTTGATAAAGAAGATTTCCCACCCTGAATAATGAATGGCTTTATAAATTTATACAAAGAAAAAGGGTTGTCTTCCCATTTTAATATAAAAAAACTTTCTAAAGTTCTAAATAATTGTAAAGTGGGACATACTGGCACATTGGATCCTTTGGCAGAGGGGGTTCTACCGGTTTGCATTAATGAAGCTACTAAGCTTGCCTCGTATGTTATGGCAGAGGATAAAGAGTACCAAACTAATGCTATTTTGGGTTTTAGGACTGATACTTTTGATATCACAGGTAAGATCTTGGAAAGAAGTGATGGCTATGTACCGACGATTGAAGATATAAAGGAGACTGTGAAGGGATTTGAAGGGGAAATAGAGCTTGTAATCCCATCTTATTCTGCAGTGAATATTCAAGGGAAAAGAGCCTATGAACTTGCAAGGAAGGGTTTGATAGAAAATGCTGGTTTTAAAAAGAGTTTTATATATAGCATTGAAGTAATAAAGTACGATTACCCCTTTTTACAGTTAAAACTATCAGTCGAAAAAGGAACGTATATAAGAAGTGTAATTGATCGGTTGGGTGTTAGGCTTGGAACTTTTGCCACAATGGAATCCCTTTTAAGATTGAGGAGCGGAGTTTTTGGTATATCGGAATCTTTAAAGGTTTGTGAAATTGAAGAAATGATAAAACATAATACCTATGATTTTTTAACTCCGATAAATAGAGTACTGGACTGGAGTAGAGTGATTGTGGATGACAGATATGTACAACTTGTCAAAAACGGTGTATCCCTCCATAAAAACAAATATCTTTACATACCTGAGGAAACAACAAAATGTGTTTTCATTACAAATAAAGAGGGTGTTCTTCTTGCTATTGCTGAAAAATTTAAAGATGATATCCCTTTTAGAAATATAAGGATTTTTAATGATGATAGGTTTAG
>JAOAHS010000061.1 GCA_026415135.1 Calditerrivibrio sp.
CTTATTTTAAAATCTGGTAAGACTGCTGTGGATCTATGTCTTTATGTATTGTTACCTATTATGGTTATAATGATGGCTGTTATGAGGTTATTGGAGGAGAAAAGGGTTTTGGGGTTTGTTTCAGGATTGTTTTATCCAGTACTTAGGATTTTTGGTTTGCCTGGGCTTGGTATTTTTGCTGCGTTGCAGATACTTTTGGTGAGCTTTGCTGCGCCTATTGCTACCCTTACGATAATGGAAAAAGAGAGAATCTCTGAAAGGGAGATGGCTGCGTCCCTTGCGATGATTTTTTCTATGTCGCAGGCCAATGCTGTGTTTCCTTTGATTGTATATGGTTTGGATTTTAAGGTTATACTTTTTACATCTATTGTAGGCGGTGTTTTATCGGCATGTTTTACCTTTTATATTTTCGGTAGAAAACTTGAGTATAGCAATTCTGTTTACGATAGCATTACAAAGCTTAGTTCTGGTAGATCTATCTTGACTATTATGCTTGATGGTGGGTATGAGGCTGTGAATCTTATCTTAAAATCTATTCCACTTATAATGATTGCTATATTTGCGGTAAATATTTTAAAAGCTTATAATATTGTTAATCTTATAGAAACATTGTTTAAACCTATAGTTGGTTTTTTTGGTGTTAATCCGTCTGTTACCCTTCCTGTGGTGACAAAGTTTCTTGCTGGTGGGACTGCAATGATGGCTGTTTCTGTTGATCTTATAAAGTCTGGTATTATGACAGCCAAAGATTTGAATTTGATTGCAGGGTTTGTGATAAACCCTTTTGATATTGTGGGAGTCATGGTGTTATGTTCTGCTGGTGAGACAACAAGAAAAGTATTAAAACCAGCTGCTTTGGGAACTTGCATTGGGCTTTTGATTAAAGGGGTGTTGCATTATATCCTTATAAGGGTGTTTTATGGATGAAATAATCGAATTTTATCTGGACGCTGCAAATAGAATCATAAATGCTAAAAATGTAGATTTATCTAATATCAAAGGTAAAGGGTATTTCGAGTTTTCCAATGATGAGATGCTTAAAAAACTTTTAAGTAAAATATTTCAGATTGTTAGAACAAAAAAGATAACTTTTACGACGACATATAGATGTGATGATGACAAGTACAACAGGATCTTTAAGCTTGAAATAGAGCCTCTTATAGATGGGATGCTAAGATTAAGGCATGTTTTGGTATCCAAGACACCAAGACCTACTTTACTGGATTTTTCCAGAAGATCAGATTTGGTCTATAGAATGTGTGCTTGGTGCGATAAAATCTTTTATGTAGATAGATATATTGAGTTAGATGAAGCTGTGAATAATTTAAAGTTATTCGAACATAATTATCTTCCTATGTTTACCCATGGTATTTGCTCCGATTGTCATAAAAAACTCATGGACGAAATAGAAGAGTTGGCTAATAGTTAAGTGATTAGGTTAAATTATATTTGACTTTTTCCCGATTTTTCGTTAAGAATTATTAAATTTTTTTTAGTGGGGTTGCAATATGATATGGAATGAAGAGTTTGAAACATTGCCAAGGGAAGCCCTTGAGGCATTGCAGCTTAAAAGACTCAAAGCAACTCTTGAAAAAGTGTATGCCACTGTACCTTTTTATAGAAAAAAGTTTGATGAGGCTGGTTTTCATCCGGACAAGCTTAAGACATTGGAAGATATAAAATATATTCCCTTTACATACAAACAGGATCTTAGAGACAACTACCCTTTTGGGCTATTTGCAGTACCAAGAGAACAGGTAGTTAGAATCCATGCTTCAAGTGGGACAACAGGCAAGCCTACTGTGGTTGGTTATACAAAAAGGGATATATCCATGTGGGCTGAACTGATGGCACGGACATTTACCGCTGCTGGTGTCAAAAAAGGTGATATTCTTCAAAACGCCTATGGGTATGGACTTTTTACTGGTGGGCTTGGAGCCCATTATGGTGCTGAGCTTATTGGTGCGTCTGTTATCCCTATTTCTGGTGGTAACTCTAAGAGACAGGTGATGATAATGAAGGATTTTGGTGCCAATGCTATCTCCTGTACGCCATCTTATGCCCTTAATCTCTATGAGACTGCCATTGAGGAGGGGATAGATATAAAGGAGTTACCTCTAAGGGTGGGTATCTTTGGGGCAGAACCGTGGACTAATGAGATGAGAAAAGAGATAGAGGAGAAGTGGGGGATAGATGCTATTGATATATATGGTTTGAGTGAGGTCATAGGTCCGGGTGTTTCCTTTGAATGTATCGAGGCCAAAAACGGTATGCATATTAATGAAGATCATTTTTTGGTGGAGGTAATAGATCCTGATACTGAAAAGTCATTGCCTTACGGAGAGGTTGGAGAACTTGTTTTTACAAGTCTTACCAAAGAGGCTTTACCAATAATCAGATACAGGACAAGGGATATATCAAGGCTTATAAAAGAGCCATGTATTTGTGGTAGAACTTTTGTCAGAATGGAAAAAGTAACAGGTAGAACGGATGATATGCTTATTATTAGAGGTGTAAACTTATTCCCATCACAGATTGAGTCCATCCTCATAGAAACAAAAGGTGTATTGCCCCATTACCAGATTATTGTTGATAGGGTAAACAATCTTGATCAGCTTGAAGTGCTGGTAGAGGTGAGTGAGGAATTTTTCTCTGATGAGATCAAAGTATTACAGGGGTTGGGTGAAAGTATAGAGAAGAATATAAAGGATATCATCGGTATTACTTGTAAGGTT
The DNA here is from genome assembly GCA_026415135.1 of Calditerrivibrio sp. NCBI lineage: Bacteria > Pseudomonadati > Deferribacterota > Deferribacteres > Deferribacterales > Calditerrivibrionaceae > Calditerrivibrio > Calditerrivibrio sp. The sequence goes on from JAOAHS010000061.1 coordinate 2,736, forward strand.
CGTTTGGTAGAACCGAAGACGCTGGAAAGAAGTGAGGGAAAAGCAAAGAGAGTTATAGATAAAAGAAAACTCAAATAGGGGGTTTTATGAAAATTACTCAGATTTCAGTATTCATAGAAAATAAGTCTGGTAGATTATATGAGATTTGTGATCTTTTAGGTAAAAACGATTTAAACATAAGGGCCCTTTCCCTTGCGGATACTTCTGACTTTGGTATTTTGAGGTTAATTATAAATGATCCTGAAAAGGCTTATACCCTTTTAAAGCAAAACGGTTTTACAGTTGGTAAAACTGAGGTGATTGCTGTTGAAGTGCCTGATGTGCCTGGTGGTCTTGCTTCCGTTCTTAAGATATTAAAGGATAATGATGTAAATGTGGAGTATATGTATGCTTTTGTTGAGAAGAGCACCGATTTTGCTGTTATGATTTTTAGGTTTGATGAGGTGGAGAAGGCTTTGGAAACATTAGAAAGCGCAGGTATAAAAACCTTAGAAGGCAACAAAATATATGGTATATAGGGGTATGATATGAAGAGACTTTTTGTGTTTTTGTTGTTACTTTTGTCGGTTTCTGCTTATGCTGAGTTGAAAATAGGGGCACTTTTGGCCCTTACTGGACCTGCTTCTATTCTGGGTTTGCCAGAAAAGCAGACTATTGAAATGCTTGTTCAGGAGATTAACAAAAAGGGTGGTATAGGTGGACAGAAGATTTCGATGGTGATTTACGATACACAGAGTATTGATGATGAAGCAAGAAAGAAGTTTCTAAGACTTGTTCAAAAGGATGAAGTGTCTGTTATTTTGGGGCCTACCACATCTGGGGAAACACTTGCCATCAAAGACTTAGCATCCCAATACAAAGTCCCAGTTATTAGTATGGCTTCCAGTGACAGGATTGTTGATCCTCTTAACAGATATGTTTTTAAAGTGGCGCCGTCTGATGATCATGCTGTCCAGAAAATTTATGAATATCTATCTGCAAATAAGAAAAATAAGGTGGCACTTTTAACTGTTCAAAATGGCTACGGTGATTCTGGTAGGGCTGCTCTACTTAAGGAAGCAAAAAATTTTGGCATTGAGGTTGTGGCTGATGAAAAGTATTCCGATAGCGATAAGGATATGACTTCTCAGCTATCCAAGATCGCTGCTAAAAAGCCGGATGCTGTTATCTGCTGGGGTGTGGGACCTGCTCCTGCTATTATAGCTAAAAATTTCAAACAGTTAAACATCAATGCCCAGCTTGTGATGAGTCATGGTGTGGCATCTGCTAAATTTATAGAGCTGGCTCAGGATGCAGCAAATGGTATAATACTGCCTGCTGGTAGGATGATCATAGCGGAGCAGTTGCCTGATAATGATAAATATAAATCACTACTTTTATCTTATATTAAAGATTTTGAAAGCGAATTCAAAACGCCGGTATCTACATTCGGTGGTCATGCCTATGATGCTATAAATATCATCTCTATGGCTCTTAGAAATTTTAAAAACACTGAAGATATAGTTAACAATATAGAGAATATAAAGGGATATGTTGGTACTTATGGAACATTCAATTTTTCCAATACCGACCACAACGGTCTATCAAGGGATGCTTTTGTTATGGTCAGGATTGAGAATAAGAAGTGGAAATTGATAAAATAAATATTTGTTGGGGTCTAGAATGAGAAGGTTAATATTAGTAGCTATTGTATTAGCTATTTTAAATACTGTAGTGTATGCTGAGATCAAGTTGGGGGCAATCTTTTCGATTACTGGTCCTGCATCATATTTAGGGTTACCTGAAAAACAAACACTTGAGATGCTGGTGGAAGATGTAAACAAAAAAGGTGGTATAAAGGGTGAAAAGATTGAGGTTATTATCTACGATGATAAAGGTGAGGACGCTGAAGCTAGGAAAAAATTTTTAAGACTTGTCCAAAATGATGGGGTGGTGGCAGTTATTGGACCAACAAGAACAGGGCCATCCCTTGCTATAAAAGATTTAGCCCAGAGCATGAAAATCCCTCTTATATCTGTAGCAGCAAGCAAGATGATTGTTTATCCCGTTCAGAAATATATTTTCAAAACTCCCCAATCCGATGAACATGCTGTAGAAAAAATATACGACTATCTTAAAAAACAGAATAAAAAGAAGGTTGCTATATTGACATCTCAGGATGGTTTTGGTGATACAGGAAGGACAGCTCTGTTGTCTGAAGCTAAAGCTTATGGCTTGGAAGTGGTTGCTGATGAGAGATTTAAAGATACTGACAAAGACATGACTTCTCAGCTTTCGAAGATAGCTTCTAAAAATCCTGATGCTATTATTTGCTGGGGTGTGGGGCCAGCTCCTGCGATAGTAGCTAAAAACTACAAGCAGCTCAATATTAGTGCACCACTTTTTATGTCTCACGGGGTTGCTTCTAAAAAGTTCATTGAATTAGCAGGTGCTGCAGCCGATGGTATTTACTTACCAGCTGGTAGATTAATTGTTGTTGACAAACTGCCAAATAATGATAAATTTAAACCTTTACTGATGGAGTATAAAAAGGAATTTGAGGCGAAATTTAACTCTCCAGTTTCCTCTTTTGGAGGGTATGCTTATGATGCTTTTATGATGTTTAAAATGGCTGTCGAAAAAGCTGGTAAGGATAAGGATAAAATAGCAGAAGCTCTTGAGAATATAAAGGGTTTTATGGGGACCACTGGTGTGTTCAATATGTCTAAGGATGATCATAACGGCTTAAATAAGGATTCTTTTCTGATGATAAAAATAGTAAATGGTGATTGGGAGATTGTGGAGTAATGCAGTTTTTATATTCAGGGTTGACCAGTGGAAGTATTTACGCTCTTGTTGCAATAGGTTTTAATATAATTTACAATACAACAGGGCTTATAAACTTTGCCCAAGGTGAATTTGTGGTATTGGGTGGTATGCTTATGTATACCACCCTTTCCCTTATTGGTTTACATCCTGTATATGCCTTTGTAATCACTTTTGTATCTATGTTTGTTTTGGGTTTGGTTTTTGAAAGGTTTTTTTTAAGGTATGTCAGACTTAAAACTGAGACCAATCTTATCACTGTGACGATAGCTTTATCCATTATTTTACGTGGTTTTGCTATGATTATTTGGGGAAGGGATTCTCTGGCAGTTCCATCCTATGTTGAGGAGAAAACGATCCCAATGTTGGGAGGTAGTATTACTTCCCAAAGTATTTTGGTGATAATGGTATGTTTTGCTGCTGCTATTTTATTATCTAGTTTTTTTAAGTACACCAAATATGGTAAAGCGTTTAGGGCCTGTTATGATGACCAGATGGCTGCAACGATATGTGGTATAAATGTGAATATGATTAGGATGCTTTCTTTTGCTATAGCTGGTTTTTTGGGTGCTTTGGCTGGTGCTATTATAGCTCCGATTACATTTGTTACATACACTGATGGTGTTATGGCTGGTTTAAAGGGGTTTGCTGCTGCTATCATTGGTGGACTTGGTAGTTTTTGGGGTGGACTTTTTGGAGGTTTTGTTCTTGGTATTATAGAAGCATTTTTTGCGTTTACATTACCATCAGGTTTTAAAGATGCTTTTGCTTTTATTATACTGCTTTTGATACTTTTTGTTAAACCATCAGGATTTTTTGGTAAGAAAAAGGCTGTGAGAATATGAAAAAAATAAATTTTTATTATCTAATATTTATAGTGGTATTTTTGTCTATATTTTACTTTAGTGTAGAAAATCAGTTTTACAAAAGCATACTTATATACATAATGATCAATGCTATAAATGCTTCATTACTAAATATACTCTTTGGTTACACCGGTGTTATCTCTTTGGGACAGGCTGCTTTTTTTGGTATCGGTGCTTATACTTCAGGTATTTTGACTGTACATTACGGATTTGATCCCATGTTGACGATCCTATTGGGTATTGTTTTTTCTGTAATTGTGGCGTTCTTGGTGGGGTATCCTACATTGAAGCTACATGGACACTATTTGGCGATGGCAACATTGGGCTTTGGGATGATCTTTTATATACTTTTTAATGAGTTTACAAATCTGACTGGAGGTCCTTCTGGGCTTGTAGGGATACCGAAACTGAGTTTGTTTGGAGTTGTTTTGGATAATGAAAGTAAGTTTTTTGTGTTTATGGCGATCTATTTTGTGATTTTTTCTATTTTGTTAGAATTGTTTGATAAATCTTATTATTCATATAAGCTTAAGTTCATAAAGGAATCTGAGTTTGCCTCAAAGTCGTTTGGGATAAATGTGGCAAAGACAAAGATATCTGTATTTGTATTTGTGGCTGGATTAACCTCTATTACCGGGAGTCTTTTTGCATTCTACTCAGGTTTTATAAGCCCAGTATCTTTTAACCTTAAGTATTCCATCGATATATTTGTTATGGCTACTGTGGGTGGTTTGGGTAGTATTGTTGGTGGTACTTTGGGGGCTTCTTTATTAACACTTTTTCCTGAGTTGATTTCGACTTTTGAAGATTATGAGATGGTGGTTTATGGAACATTGCTTTTAATCGTAGTGATGTTTTTCCCGCAGGGGTTAGCTGGAATATTTAAAAAGGTGTTTGGTAACTATGTTAAAAGTAGATAATATATCAATAAGTTTTGGAGGGTTAAAGGCTTTAAGTAATGTTTCTTTCTCTATTTCTAATGGGATAAATGCTTTAATTGGACCAAACGGGGCTGGAAAGACCACACTTTTTAATGTTGTATCTGGATTTCTTGTACCTACCGAGGGTAAAATTTTTTTTAAAGGTGAAGATATCACAGGACAACCACCATATAAAATATTTTCATTAGGTATATCAAGAACCTTTCAGAATTTAAACCTCATCAAAGAGGCAACATTGAGGGAAAACCTCTATCTCGGTATTCTTGAGAAGGAAAAGCCATCACTTTTAAAAGATATGATGAGGTTGAACAAATCTTTTTGGAAAAGAATAGATGAAAAGATCGATGAAGTAATGGAACTCACTGGTGTAAAATCCTGGCAGCATCTTAAGCCTGAATCAGCTCCTTATGGGGTTTTGAAAAATTTTGAGTTGGCAAGAGCCCTTGTCTCTAATCCCATATTGTTATTGCTTGATGAGCCTGCTGCTGGTCTTAATAATACTGAAAAGGAGAGTCTGGGAGTTTTACTCGAAAAGATAGCCCAAACAGGTATCGATATCCTGATGGTGGAGCACGATATGACTTTTGTTTCGAGTCTTGCTAAGTATGTTGTTTGTCTAAATTTTGGTAAAGTGATTGCAATGGGTAGTTACCTTGAGATAAGGCAAAACGATGAGGTAATTAGGGCTTATTTGGGGGATCTGGATGCTTAAGGTTACATCTTTGACGGTTAATTATGGGTCTATTAATGCCTTAAGAAATGTGTCTGTTCATATAAGAAAGGGTGAGTTTGTTGCTTTGATAGGTTCTAATGGTGCTGGTAAGACTACTTTGTTAAACTCCATATTTGGTCTCATACCATCGGAAGGGGAGATTGTTTTCAAAGATAAAAATCTGAAAGATATCCCAGCAAATAGAAGGAACTCTTTGGGATTGGCTCTTGTGCCAGAAGGTAGAAGGATCTTTCCTAATATGACTGTTCTTGAGAATCTTGAGTTGGGTGGATATAATTTAAAGAAAAGAGATATATCTAAAAAAATAGAAGAGCTTGTGGTGCTTTTTCCTGTGCTCAAGGAGAGGTTTAGGCAGCTTGCGGGAATGTTGTCAGGTGGAGAACAGCAGATGTTAGCTATTTCGAGGGCGCTCATGTCAAATCCTGAGCTTTTGTTGATGGATGAACCTTCTATGGGGCTTGCGCCTTTAGTTGTAAAAGAGGTATATGAAAAGTTGTCTTTGCTCAAAAAGAACGGTCTTACTATTTTCTTAGTGGAGCAAAATGCTGTGGCTGCTTTAAAATATGCTGATAGGGGTTATGTATTAGAAAATGGTAGAATTGTGCTGCAGGGTAAGAGTAGTGAATTAGTATCTGACAATGAAATAAAAAGAGCATACTTGGGCAAAGAGTACAGAGAGAAATGGGAGAGATAAAATGAATTTTTGGCAGAAAGAGGAAGAAACCTTAGAATTGTCAGAAATGAGGCAATTACAGCTTGAGAGGCTACAGGCTGTCCTTAACAGGGCCTATGAGAATGTTTCTTTTTACAAAAGGAAGTTTAAAGAGTGTGGAGTGGACCCTGATAGTTTGAAAAGGCTTGAAGATATTGCTAAATTCCCATTTACCTATAAAGATGACCTTAGGGACAATTACCCATATGGGATGTTTGCAGTACCTCTTAGGGATATAGTAAGGATCCATTCCTCAAGTGGTACTACTGGTAAACCGACAGTTGTGGGTTATACCAGAAATGATTTGGAAAACTGGAAAGATTTAGTTGCAAGGATTATGGTGGCTGGTGGAGTTACCGCTAATGATATAGTTCATATCGCTTTTACCTATGGCTTATTTACTGGTGGTTTTGGACTTCATTATGCTGCTGAGCATATAGGTGCCAGTGTTATTCCTGTTTCCAGTGGTAATACCAAACGACAGATATTGATTATGCAGGACTATAGAAGCTCTGTATTGGTTTGTACTCCATCGTACGCCCTTCATATAGCTGAAACACTTGAAAAGTTGAACCTTACTAAAAACGATATTCATCTAAAGTTTGCTCTACTTGGTAGTGAACCGTGGGGTGAAAAGGTTAGGGAAGAGGTGGAGAGGCGATTAGGAGTGATAGCTACTGACAATTATGGTTTATCTGAAGTTATGGGGCCTGGTGTATCTGGAGAGTGTTTGTACAAGAATGGGTTACATATTAATGAGGATCATTTTTTTGTTGAGGTGATTGATCCTGACACAGGTGAGTCTTTGCCTGAAGGTGAAAAAGGTGAGCTTGTGATCACTACGTTAACGAGGGAGGCTATGCCTCTGATCAGGTATCGAACAAGGGATATAACCCGGTTATACAGAGATAATTGCCCCTGTGGTAGGACTTTGATAAAAATGGAGAAGCCGTCAGGTAGAACGGATGACATGGTTATTGTAAATGGTGTTAATATCTTCCCATCTCAGGTGGAAGAGGTTTTAAAAGAGTTTGACCAAACAACTCCCCATTATATGATCTTCCTTAAAAAGAAGGGAAGGCTCGATATGATGGAGCTTGATATAGAGATGACCGAAACGCTATTTTTTGATGAGATGAAAAAACAAAAAGAGATTTTGGAGCAGCTCACCGAAAGGATGTTTAACGTGTTGGGTATAAAGCCAAAGATAAAGTTTGTGGAACCAAAGAGTATTGAACGTTTTGAAGGTAAAGCAAAAAGGGTGATAGATTTAAGAAATGAGTGATATAGATAGAGTAGTGAATTTCTTTTTTGAGGTGGGTATTCTTCAGCATGTCAGAAGAAGTGGCAACGTCTTTTTGGGATCTGGTGAGCAAACGGTAGCTTCCCATATCTTCAGAACTGTTTTGATAGGTTATACGATGGCAAAGATGGCCTCTGCTGATCCCTTGAAGGTTATACTTATGACTTTATTTCATGACGTTGAAGAAACCAGAACAGGGGATCTCAATTATCTTCAACAGATGTATGTTAAGTCAGATGATGAGCGAGCATTAAAAGATCTCTTGGATGGTTTGCCTATGAGTGATGAGGTTTACAGTATTATTAAGGAGTACTCGGCTGCTGAGACGTTGGAGGCAAAACTTGCAAAGGATGCGGATACGCTGGAGCTTATTCTGTTTTTAAAGGAGCAGATGGATAAAGGAAACAAACAAGCGGAAAACTGGATAAGTGCTGCTAAAAAAAGGCTTATAACTACTTTGGCAAAAGAGCTTGCTATTTCAATAGAAAAAACAAACTACTATGATTGGTGGTATGGAATAAGAAATGACTGGGAAAATGGCACTAAAAAGTGGTGATCAAAAATATCCCGGTCTGATAGAAACTTTCTTTTGTTGTTTGAGTCTTATATTTTTTTCTGAAAAAGCTTTATTTAGAATATATGTGGATGATAGGCTTAAATTTAATCTTGTGACCATTTTTCTTTTTACCCTTCTTATACCTTATAAATCATTGGACTCTGAGCTATTGTATGACTTTGATAAGATTGTGTACGGTGTATTTTTGACACTCTTTTACCTCTTATTCCTTTATATACTGATGCCCAGAAGGAGTATCCCATTTTTAAAATTTTTAAAGCTTTTTGTAGCAATAGAGGTGATGAATATCTTTGCTCCTATAAGTTTTTTGTTTGACAAAGATACCGTTTTATATTTTGGAGCTATTATGGTATCTTGGTATTTAGCTGTTTCAGTATTCATTTACAGCAAGATCAGCGGTTTGAAGTATTTTTGGAGTTGTTTGGTGGTTTTGTCTTCTTTTCTGATATCTAATTTTCTGATGAATATTACGTAATTTTTTTTAAAATATATTTTGGTTGACTTGTTTAAGTTAATCATATAAAATTTGTACTGTATATTCAAAATAAAGAAAATAAAGTGTGGCTTAACATAAAGAAGGAGGCAACATGAAAAGAAAGTTTGTTCAGATCGATGGCAACACCGCAGCTGCATATGTGGCTCATGCAACAAATGAGGTTATAGCAATCTATCCAATTACCCCTTCATCAGTAATGGGAGAACTTGCTGATGAGAAATCAGCAAAAGGTGAAACAAATATATGGGGTACGGTTCCTAAGGTAGTGGAAATGCAATCTGAAGGTGGTGCTGCGGGTGCTGTTCATGGTGCACTTGCATCTGGTGCTTTGACGACGACTTTTACTGCTTCTCAAGGGCTTTTGTTGATGATCCCTAATATGTTTAAAATAGCTGGTGAGCTTACTCCTACAGTTTTTCATGTTAGTGCTAGGGCTGTAGCTACCCATGCTCTTTCTATATTTGGAGATCATTCTGATGTTATGGCTTGTAGACAGACAGGCTGGGCTATGATTTGTTCTAATAATCCTCAAGAGGTTATGGATTTTGCCCTCATTGCTCAGGCTGCTACCCTTGAATCAAGAGTTCCTTTTTTACATTTCTTTGATGGTTTCAGAACATCCCATGAAATAAGAACTACTGAGGAACTTACTTTCGATGATATGAGAGCAATGCTGAGTGATGAGCTCATTTCTGCCCATAGAAGGAGGGCATTAACCCCTGATAACCCAACTATTAAAGGTACTGCTCAAAACCCTGATGTGTTTTTCCAAAGTAAAGAGGCCTCAAATAAGTATTATGAAAAAGTTCCTGCCATTACCAAAAAATATATGGATAAATTTTTTGAGATTACTGGTAGGAGATACGATTTAGTGGAATATTTCGGAGATCCTAATGCTGAAAAAGTGATTGTTCTTATGGGTTCTGGTTCTGATGTGGCAAGAGAAACAGTAGAATATCTGAACAGTCTTGGTGAGAAAGTAGGGGTTGTAGTAGTAAGACTTTATAGGCCTTTCCCCCTTGAATCATTTATAAATGCGTTACCTAAAACTGCTCTCAAGATAGCAGTACTTGATAGGACAAAGGAGCCTGGTGCTCTTGGAGAACCGTTGTATCTTGATGTAAGGACAGCTATTGGCGAGGCTATGCAGAGGAAGATGGTAACGTTTACTAAGTATCCATTAATCATCGGTGGTAGATATGGTCTCGGTTCTAAGGACTTCACCCCTGCTATGGTAAAGGCTGTGTTTGATAATCTAGATGCTAATGAGCCTATCAATGGTTTTACTGTAGGTATAGAAGACGATGTTACATTCAAGAGCTTAAAGTATGATAAGAATTGGGTAGTACCTCAGGATGATGTTTTCAATGGGATGTTTTATGGTCTTGGTGCTGATGGTACTGTTGGAGCTAATAAAAACTCTGCAAAGATCATCGGTGATCTTACTGATAATAATGTTCAGGCTTACTTTGTCTATGACTCAAAAAAGTCTGGTTCTATGACCATATCCCATGTTCGTTTTGGTAAGAGAGAGATAAGAAGCTCTTATCTTATCCAGAAAGCTGATTTTATAGGTTGCCACAAGTTTTCATTCTTGGAGCTTTATGACATCCTTAAGCCTTTGAAAAAAGGTGGGGTATTTCTGTTGAATGCGCCATTCTCTAAGGATGAGGTTTGGGATAAGCTACCTGTAGAGGTTCAGCAGGAGATCATAGATAAAGAGGTTAAATTTTATGTAATTAATGCTGATAAGATAGCTGAAGAGATTGGGTTGGGTGGTAGAACCAACACAATTCTACAAACTGCTTTCTTTAAGATCTCAAATATTATCCCATTTGACAAGGCTGTGGAAGCTATAAAAGATGCAATTAAGAAGACCTATGGCAGATATGGTGATAAAGTGGTAAATATGAATATAGCTGCTGTTGATGCAGGTATTAACGAACTTTACGAGGTTAACTATCCAAAGACTGCAACCAGCTCTGTCAAGATGCATAAGTACATCACTGATCCTACAGCACCAGAGATAGTTAGAAAGGCAATAAGTAAAATGGTTGCCTTTGAGGGGGATGATGTGCCTGTATCCTGGTTACCTGATGATGGTGTTTATCCAACAGGTACAAGCAAATATGAGAAAAGAAATATTGCTTTATCTGTTCCTGAGTGGGATCCGGAGATCTGTATCCAGTGTGGGATATGTTCTTTTGTATGTCCCCATGCAACCATAAGAATGAAGATCTATGACCCATCAGTTTTAAAGGATGCACCAGCTACTTTTAAGTCTGCTGATGCAAGGGGTAAAGAATTTGCAGGTATGAAGTGTACAATTCAGGTGGCCGTGGAGGATTGTACCGGTTGTGCTGCATGCGTTTATAATTGTCCTGCTAAAAGTAAAGCTGATCCAACAAGAAAAGCCATCAATATGGTACCTCAATTTCCATTAAGGGAGCAGGAGAGAAAGAATTTTGACTTTTTCTTGTCAATACCAGAATTGGATATCAAAAAATACGATAAGGCCAACTTAAAGGGTAGTCAGCTTGCTCCCCATATGTTTGAGTTTTCTGGTGCATGTGCAGGGTGTGGCGAGACACCATACATTAAGTTATTATGTCAACTTTTTGGTGATAGACTTTATATAGCTAATGCAACAGGTTGTTCGTCAATTTATGGTGGTAACTTGCCTACAACACCTTATACACCAAGATACGATGGTAGAGGTCCAACATGGGCTAATTCTCTGTTTGAAGATAATGCAGAGTTTGGTTATGGTATGAGACTTGCTGTCGATAAATTTAATGAGATAGCTAAAGAATACCTTGTGGCACTGAAAGATAAAATTGGTGCTTCGTTGGTAGATGAGATTTTGAGTGCTCCCCAGACAAATCAGGTTGAAATAGAGGAGCAAAGGGAAAGAGTTGCCAAACTTAGAGATATTTTAAAGGGTATAAACACAGCGGAAGCCAGGAGACTTGAAGATGTAGCTGATTATCTTGTTAAGAAATCTGTGTGGATAGTTGGTGGTGATGGTTGGGCGTATGATATCGGTTATGGTGGGTTAGATCATGTTATTGCTCAGTCTCAAAATGTAAACCTTCTGGTGCTTGATACCGAGGTTTACTCTAATACAGGTGGACAGGCATCCAAAGCTACTACTACTGGATCATTTGCTAAGTTTGCCTTCGCTGGTAAGGAAGGTGAGAAAAAAGATCTTGGCATGATTGCAATGACTTATGGCAATGTATATGTTGCTAAAGTAGCTCTTTCTAATCCAACCCAGTGTATTAAAGCCTTTTTAGAGGCTGAGGCTTATGATGGTCCGTCAATAATCATTGCGTACTCCCATTGTATAGCACATGGTATCGATATGTCAAAAGGTGTGGATCATCAGAAGATGGCTGTACAGTCAGGATATTGGCATCTGTATAGGTTTAATCCTGCTTTGGCTGCTGAAGGTAAAAATCCGCTCATAATAGACAGCAAAGAACCTACTATGAGTGTCGAAGAGTATATGAAAACTGAAACAAGATTTAAAACGATCATGCAAAACTTTCCTGAAAGGGCGAAAGAGCTTACTGACTTTGCAAACAAAGCAGCTAAAAGAAGATATAGTATCTACAAACAGTTATCAGAGATAAAGTGTAATGAATAATAAAAAGGGGCTTACGCCCCTTTTTTTATATCTTGTTATTATATAGATCTTCTCTAATTCTTAGTATTTCACTTAGGGCATCGTCTTTTTTGCAGATTATCTTCTCTCCGGTCTTTCTTATAACGATCTCCACTTCACCTCTTTCCAAAGTCTTTTTCCCTATGTTTACCCTGATTGGGTAACCTATAAGGTCAGCATCGTTAAATTTTACACCAGCCCTTTCATCTCTATCGTCCAGTAGCACTTCAACATTTTTCTTGTTTAATTTTAGGTATAATGTTTCAGCAAGGTTGATAACATCTTCGTCGTCACTGTTAAGAGGTAGAATAACTACTTCAAAGGGAGCTATTTGTATTGGCCATATAATCCCTTTTTCATCATGGTTTTGTTCTATGGCAGCAGCTGCTGTTCTTCCTACACCTATACCGTAACATCCCATTACCATGTATTGTTGTTTACCTTCTTTATCTAAAAAAATAGCGTTCATACTTTTGGAGTACTTTGTGCCAAGTTTGAAGATGTGGCCAACTTCTATACCCTTCGTTATGATATAAGTCCCTCCACATTTGGGGCATTTATCCCCAGGTTTGGCGTTTATAAAATCTGAATAAGCAAACACTTCAAAATCCCTACCATGGTTTACATTTATTATATGGATATCCTTTTCATTACCACCTACAATATAGTTTTTGAGTTTTTTTACTGCGTTGTCCATTAGTATCTTGATTTTTATACCTAATGGGCCAGAATAGCCTAAAGGACCACCTGTATGTTGGATAATTTCATCCGCAGAAGCAAACTCTACATAGGGAGCGTTGAGGAAATTTTTGACTTTTGCAAGGTTCAGTTCGTGATCACCCCTTATCATTACTGCAACTATCTCATCAGGTGTTCTTAATATCATTGTTTTTACAACCTTTTTGGAGGAAACATTTAAAAATCTAGCTACATCTTCAACTGTTTTCATGTTTTTGGTTTCAACTTTTATTTTTTCTTTTTCACTTTCCATCTCCTGTTGGAAGGTATCAAGAACTGGTGCTTTTTCTACGTTTGCTGCGTAATCGCATGAGTTACAGCTTATAACAAAGTCTTCTCCGGTGTCAGCTGTTACCATAAATTCATGGGAAAAGTTCCCGCCTATTGCCCCAGAATCAGCTTCTACTACTTTATATTTTAGACCACATGATTCAAAGATTTTGCAATAGGCATCATGCATAATTCGATAGCTTTTTTCTGCATCCTCATCGCTAACATCAAAGGAGTAGGCATCCTTCATTATGAATTCTCTACCTCTCATCAAACCAAATCTTGGTCTTATCTCGTCTCTAAATTTTGTTTGGATCTGGTAAAGGTTGACTGGCAGATCTTTGTAAGATTTTATCTCATTTCTCACAATATCGGTAACCACCTCTTCATGGGTGGGCCCCATACAAAAATCCCTATCATGTCTATCTTTAAACCTTAGAAGTTCTTTTCCATATACATTCCATCGTCCACTTTCTTTCCAGAGCTCTGCTGGAAGCACTGCTGGCATAAGGATCTCTATTGCTCCAGCCTCATTCATATGCTTTCTTATTATATTTTCTATCTTTCTTATAACTCTAAGTCCCATGGGTAAGTAATTATAGATACCAGCGGCAACTTTTCTTATCATGCCAGCTCTTAGCATGAGTCTATGGCTTATTACTTCTGCATCAGCTGGGTTTTCTCTAAGTGTTGGGACGAAATAATTTGAAAGCCGCATATTCACCTCTGATTTGTTGTTTTTTTAAGGTTTATAACAAGTAATTGTCAACTTTTCAACTAAAATATCTTAATCATATTTTGTTATTTTAGCTTTTGTTCGAATATCTTAAATCTTTTGTTTTTATCAGGAAATTTTAAAATTGCTCTATCGTAGTACTTTTTGGCTTCATTTTTTCTGTTTAGTTTAAGATATCCTTCTATTATAACGGCATAAAGTTCCGGGTCGTTAAACTTTTCAATACCTACCATTTCCATTATATTAATCCCTTCTTCTATCCTATTTTTTCTGATCAAAGCATAGGCATAATAGATCATAATCTCTTCGTCATTGGAAAATGATTCGTATGCTTTTGTAAAGGATTCTATGGCATCATGTATTCTTCCCATATTAAGATAAACTTTGCCACTTGTGAGCAACTGTTCTGCCAAGAGAATATTTTTGATATCTATTCTTTTGTTGGATTTTGATATATCTTTTTTCTGAATGAGTGTATCGTAGGAGTATTTTATAAGTTCAAATATCTCCCTTGCAATCTGTTTGCCTTGGGGATCATTTATCAAATCTGGGTGATATGTTTTGGACATTTTAAGAAATTTTTGTTTGATTTTATCGACATCGTATTCGTTATTTGATATTTCAAAGATCTCCTCTGGTGTCTGTTTTTTTAGTTCGGCTAAAATATTTTGTAGTTCTGTTATGGAGACCTCTGGAGGTTCCACTTCCCTTAAGTATCCAAGCTTATATAAGATATCTAAACCTGAAAGCTCGATATCTGATAGCTTTACCAATGTATCGGAGGTAATGACGCCATCTTTAAAAAGTTGAAGTAAATTTTTTATAAGACCTATGTTATCGAATTCTTTTTCAAGGATATCTGTCTGCTTTAAAAGCTCATAATCTGTGTTTCTTTTTATTGTTATCTTTATTTTTAGTCTTTTATTTAAGAGTGCCAAAAGTAACATAAAAAGGATGTTGAAATTGGTATTAATGTTTAATGGAAAGGATTTATCGTATATAAATATTGCTGAGAGGATATCATCACTGAGTGTTTCGTAAAATATCATGTTTTGATAAACATCTATTGATGTTTTGAGATCAGAAAGTGATAGGTTATTTTTTTCTAAAAGAGACGTAATAAAGTTTATAAAATCATCATCTTTATCATCATTTGGTGCTATTAGGGTGTTATGCTTTTCTAAAATAAACTTTATTATGGAATAGTCACCAGTCAGTGAATAAAGGAAATAAAGTTTACCTTGTTTAAAATACATTCTTGTGGTGATGTGATTGTTTATTATCTCCAATTCACCTGTGAGTTCCCTTTTGTATATGTCTAATAAAATAGTGACAACATCTGTGGGCATAACCTCTGTTTTTGTTTTTTCTTGGTGTTTCATCAAAAGTAAGCCAAGTTTATGGAGCTTATCTATGATTAGAAAGAGCTCAGCTTTTGTTAAAGTAACAACTTTGGAGAGTTTTGATACCGTTGGGTATTCTTCTATTCGTGACAAGACAAAACCTTCCACGGGAGATATATATATTTTCTCATCCAATAGTTTTAACCTATTTATGGAAAAAACGGTGTTTTCTCCGCCAAACTTATTATTGAAATTTTTTGTGATATAAAGCACCATGTTATCATAGAACTTTTTTATCTGATCATTTTGATAGCCTGAGTTTATTATTGAGATGATGCTTTTTAAAGATTCGTAAGTCTTGTTTTTGTTAAAGAGCTCCAAAGCAACAATGAATTTTACTATTGGATCATCTTCCTCAATGAAGGCACCTTCAGACACAATTTTTATCGATCCATTTATGATTCCAGAGTAGATTTTCTCGTAGGTTTCAAAATAGTCCCCGCCTATCTCCTTAGTGATTTCACCTACTGTTTTTTTACCATCAGCGTATTCCTGGAGAGGGTTTTCTGGGTCTTTTACTTCTATTATCGAATTAAGTGTGAATACCTTAAAAAATCTAGCAAGATCATCTTTTCTTCGCAAACCCTCCAGAATGAGATAATCTACTGGAATTGAGATCATGGAATCTCTGACCTCTTTCTCGTCAAATACAAAGAAACCACTATCCCATGTTATAATATGGTATACTACTTCTGCTACTTGTATTTCTAAAATCTTTTTTACACTTGTTTCATCCAGAAAATTATACTCGATAAGTACTTGACCTAAAGGTATCTTTAACTGTTTCTGTAAAGAAAGACCCTTTACCAAAGCATTTTTAGGTAGCATTTTGTATCTTAACAAAAGCTGGCCAATAAGTAGATGAGGGATGTTAGAGGTCACGTAAACAATTTTTCCATTTTTGAATATTATATTTACTTCATCGTTCTCTTTTTGAAGATGGAGTTCGCCATTTTTATTGGAAAATGCAATCCATTGAAAGACTTCGGTTAATGGCATTGCTTTAAGGTCACCAACTAAACCTTTACTTACCATTTAATAACCTCAATAAATCTTTATGGATATGTTTGTTGGATGCCACTATAAAGTCAGACCAGATATCGTAGATATTTCCATTAAGTCCAGTTACAGTTCCTCCAGCTTCTTCCAGAATTATGGTGCCTGCGGCTACATCCCATGGTTTGAGATCTGACTCGTAATATCCTTGAAATACCCCCTTTGCTACATAGCAAAGATCTAAAGATGCTGAGCCAGCTCGTCTTATCCCCCTAGTATTTTTCAAAACCCTTTCCAGCATCTCTATAAGATGTTTTTTGTTCTCTTTTATGATGGAATAGGGGAATCCTGTAGCAATTAAGCTGTTTATAAGCATCGATTCTTGACTAACAGATATTTTATTGCCGTTTAGATAAGCGCCTTCTGATTTAACTGCATGGAAAAGCTCTCCAATAATAGGATTGTATACAATACCTACTTTGGTTGACTCAGAAAAAAAGCCTATAGATACAGCACAAAAAGGGAACCTGTGGACAAAGTTTGTTGTTCCGTCTATAGGGTCAACATAGAAACAGCAGTTTAAATGATGATGAGATGTTGGCTGTAATTCTTCTGAAATTACTGGGATACCTGGAAAGTGCTTGCTGATTTGATCAATTATGAACTCTTCCGTTTTTTTATCATATTCTGTTACTAGGTCAATTGTGTTTTTAAATTCAACAATGTTAGACCTGTCGTAACCCTCTCTAAGAATTCTTCCTGCATTTATAGTAATTTCTTTCAAGATCTCTAACATACAATATTATAATATTAAAAACTAAAAATATGCAATAAAAACTATTTATCAAAGAATACTGATAGTTCTCCTAATCTTGAAAGACATCTTAATAGTTTTTTCTGAAATGATGATTCCAACATCTCCTTTGAAAAGATATCCTGCATGTGGTAGTCAGTTTTTATAAAGATGTTTGTGTTATAGTAATAACAACTATCTATAAAATGTGAAAATCTCAGTGCATTGTTTAGATGGGGGAAGGGCTTTAATCCATCTATGAATAAAGATTCTATTTTTTCAGGGATTACAAAGTATTTAAAGGGGTGGTTTTCTTCTAATACATACATGAAATCTTTAAAATTTACTAACATCTTAGACTCGGATTTATCGATTTTGAAGAATTCGTAAAAATGATCATCTGTTACTTTCCGCTTGACTTGCTGTTTCTTTTTTCTATAGTCTTCACCTTCTACTATGACAGTTTTAAAGGTATTGGCAATTACCCCAAGTTCTTTTGTAAACTCATCAGCTTGAAATCTGAATTTACCAAGCTCTGATGGTAGAGTGTTGGAAGTTGTTATGATAAGGGTATTTTTGTTTATATTTGCGAAAAATTTTGCTATCATTCGTGTGGTGGCAGGGTCATCAAGCTCAAATTCGTCTATCAATAGTAGATCAAGCTTTGAAAACTCATCAATGCACTTTTCCACACCCCAGTACACAAAAAAATAGTTAAGATCCCCAAAGCTCATAAAAGCTTTTTTTACTTTTGCTGTATTAAAACAGGCGGATATAAGATGGGTTTTACCTACACCGTAGCCACCATCGATATATAGGTTTTTTATGGGGAGTGTTTCTTCAATTTTTTTTTGGGTGAAAAAGCCAAAAAAGCTCTTTTTTGTGGTTTTTGGTGTGTTTTTAAACTCGTTTAGACGATTGATTTTGTCTATTAGGGTTTCTTTTATGTAATGTTGTGATGGAAAGTTATCATCAGGGATATAGTTTTCGAAAGTGCAGTGGGAAAACTTGGGATGAGGTCTCAAATTTTCAAAACACTTGTCAATGGATACTTCGAAAGAGATATCTTTTAGTTCGTAAATCATAACCTGCCTTATATGTTTTTGAGGTTGATACTTAGCAAAATTTATTTTGAAAAGCAAGAAAAAAAGGGGGGTATCCCCCTTTTTTATTGAATAGTTTGAGAAATTATAGTTGGGGAGGATTAGCAGCCCACTTTTCAAGCATGTCTGTGGTGACAGATTTCGGCCTTTCAATAGGATAGCCAAGACCTCTGTCCCAAGTTATATTTGCCATACAACCAAGAGCTCTACCAACACCAAAAAGAACAGTGTAGAAATCCCACTCTCTTACACCATAATACCACTGAATTACACCAGACTGGGCATCAACGTTTGGCCATGGATTTTTAGCTTTTCCGTGTTTCATCAACACATCTGGTGCCACTTCGTAGATCATTGATACAACTTTAAACAATGGGTCATCTCTAAGCCCAGGTGTTTCAAGGCAGAAGTTCCTCTGAGCGGTATATCTTGGGTCAGTCTTACGAAGAACTGCATGTCCATAGCCAGGGATAACTTGTCCAGAGTTTAATGTATCCCAAAGAGCTTGCTCGATAATCTCTTTAGTAGGTTCTGCACCTTTTAGGTATTTTTCCTCAAATTTGATTATCCAATCAAGCACTTCCTGGTTCGCAAGACCATGAAGAGGACCAGCAAGACCGTTTAGACCAGCAGAGTAAGCATAATATGGATCTGAAAGGGCAGAATGAACAAGATGTGTAGTGTGGGCAGAAACGTTTCCAGATTCATGGTCAGAATGGAGGATGAAATACATTCTGGCAACGTCTTGATACTCTTTGCACTGACCGATCATGTGGGCAAAATTTGCACCCATGTCAAGGTTTGGATCGGGTGCAATTTGGTAGTCACTTCTGTACTTTAGATTGTAGATAAAAGCAGCTATTATTGGGATACGTGCCACAAGATCGAACGCATCTTCATATACATACTCCCAAGCAACTTTTTTGTTGAAGTTACCAGAGCTATAGAATTTGGCAAATTTAGAATCTTTCTGCATGCAAAGGATACCTGTAGAAAGCATAACCATAGGATGGCTATCCCTTGGAAGAGCCCTTATTGCATCCCAAACATAGGATGGCACTACCTGACGAACCTTCCATTCCTTTAGTACCTCATCTACTTGCTCCTGAGTGGGAACATCACCTGTTAAGAGAAAATACCAGAAGGCTTCCACTGTAGGATATTTCGAACCAGGTGCTTTGGGAAGAGCAGCAAAGGTCTCATCTATGGTTTTACCACGAAATCTAATACCTTCATGGGGATCAAGATAGGAAATATCTGTGACCAAACACTTGATATCTCTCATACCACCAAGAGCCTGACTGATGGTGACTTTGTCGATAACTACATTTGCAAATTCCTTATTGAGTCTTTGGGTTCTTACGCTGTGCTCAGCGATCTTCTGGGCTAATACTTTTTTAAGTTGAGACATAAATGACCTCCTGATTTGTTGGTAAATTATAAACCACTGTTTATTTTTTAACATTAAATAGGAAAAAAGTCAACAAGTTTCTTGTATACAATATACAGAGAAACCTATAAAACTACATTGTTTTTGATGATATAACATATAGATAATTTTTATAGGTTTTAAAGTAAAAAGTTATTTTAAATTTATGATATATTTTTATGTATTTTATTGGTCTATGGTTTTAACTATGTTCTATTTTTAGTTGATTATATTTTGTAAATCTGTTACTACCTTTTTATGATAGGTGTTTGGCTGGTTATCTTCAGTGCGTTGATGCATGCTTTATGGAATTTTTTTCTCAAAAAATCATCTGATAAGCACAAGTTTAATTATCAGATGCATCTATTAAATTTGTTGTTGTTTACATTAGCATACCCATTGTTTTTTAAAAGGTACCTTTTTTTTGATAGGAGTTCTGTCTTGTATGGATTTGTTGCAGGTATATTTTTTTCTGCATATCATCTTTTTTTAAGTAAAAGCTATAAAACAGAAGATGTATCAAAGGTATATCCAATTACCACCTCTTCACCTATATTTGTGACTGTTCTTGCTATCGTTTTTTTAGGTGAAAGGATCACCATCTTAGGTTTCCTGGGTATTTTTATGGTGGTGACTGGTATTTTGCTGTTAAATATAAACAATATTGGAAGGTTGGTATTTTCAAAAGGGGTTATTTACGCATTTTTTTCTTCGATATTTTATTCTTTTGGAGCTATTGTGGAAAAAGCTGGTGTAGGAAAAGGGAATATATTTCTCTATATATATTCGGTAACTTTTTTTATGACTTTTTTTCTTTTTATCTATTCTAAAAATGAGTCAAAGGGGCACTGGCAGTTTATGAGGGAAAATATTTCCCTGTTGTTGCCTGCAAGTGTGGTGCTTTTTCTTTCTGTGGTGTCTTATAGGTTTGGTCTTGAGAAAATCAATGTATCCTATGCAACATCCATTAGGCAGATAAATGCTCTTTTTGGACTCTTGATAGGCATTTTCCTTTTAAAAGAACCTATTATGTTTAACAGAATTATAGGTGCTTTCGTAATCATAGTGGGAATAATTTGTATTAAATTGACCCTATAATTTTGGCATGCAAAATGCTATGATATTTTCAGAAAGTAGTGGAACAACCACGCTTTTTAGAAGGACCGTCACCTGCCGGCTGGATGCCGGCACTTTTTTCATTGATTTTGATCTGAAAATTTTTTATACTTTCTGCTAATGGAGTGCCCTTTGATAGATTTTAATATTGTTCATGAAACAGCTAATATTACACTGATCCCTGAGGAAAGGTTCAATATCTTAAATCCAGATGTGATAAAGCAACTAATAAATATCTTAGAAATAATAAAAGATTCTGAGGCTAAGACGATAGTTATCTATGGAAGAGGTGGTTCTTTTGCTGTTGGGGCGAATATAAAGCAGATGTATGAGTATGATGGATTTATGGCAAAGGGCTTTTCCATACTTGGTAACAAACTTTTTGGCTTAATGGATTCTATTCCCCAGGTGATAATTGCTCAGATCGATGGTTTTTGCATGGGTGGTGGGATAGATTTTGCTGCTTCATGCACCATAAGACTTGCTACCATTAGCAGTAAGTTTGCACACCCCGGGGCACAACTCGGTGTAATAACAGGCTTTGGTGGTACTCAAAGATTACCAAGAATTATGAAGCCTAATGCCATCAGCGATTTTTTTCTTTTTGGACAGATGTATGATGCCAAATATATGTATGAGGCAAGGTTTTTGGATGCCTTGTTTGATGATTTTGATTCAATGAAAAGTTATACAGATGGGTTAGTCAGAAAAATCAATGAAAAGAATAAGGTTTTCTTAAAAGAGTTGAAAAGTTTTGGTTCAAGAGGTTGTGGATGTTGATCGTAGTTGATGGTCATTCGATAGCTTATAAAATTTTTTATAAAACACCTCCTCTATACAACTCAAAAAAAGTTCCAACATCTCTAATACATTCATTTCTAAATCTAATAATTAGCTTAAAAGAAAGATATTCAGATGCTAAGATTATTGTGGTATTCGATGCTAAAGGGGAGACATTTAGGCATAATATGTTCTCCCAATATAAGGCAAACAGATCTAAATCTCCTGAAGATTTAACAGTCCAGGTGGAATATCTAAAAAAGATAATTCCTGCATTGGGTTTTGAGCTTTATTCAAAAGATGGATTTGAGGCTGATGATATAATTTTTACTCTTGCAGTCAATGCTAAGGAAGATGTTTTTTTGGTAACAAAAGATAAGGATCTTGCACAAATTGTTTCTGAAAAAATTAGGATCCTCGATTATCAAACAGGGGAGATTTTGGATGCAGAAAAGGTAAAGGAAAAATATGGTGTAACTCCAGATCAGATTGTGGATTTTTTGGCGCTGACTGGGGATAGTTCTGACAATATTCCAGGCGTCAAAGGGGTGGGGGAAAAGACTGCTTTATCCCTTATACAGGAGTTTGGCTCTCTTGAAGGTATTTATGATAATCTGGATAAGTTAAAATCCTCTGTTAGATTAAAGTTAGAGGAAGATAAAGCATCGGCATTTTTAAGTAGGGAGCTTGTAAGGTTAAGAGCTATAAATGATATCGATTCAGCAAAGGTATTAAGTGATGTCGATGTAAAAGAGATGTTTGAGGAGCTTGAATTAAGAGCTTTGATGGTAAGACTTTTTGGTAATGTTACAGAAAAAGTATTAAACTATGCTGATGTTACTGAGGGGAAAATACTTTTTTGTATTCAAAAGGATTTGTATCTCTCTGATGGGAAAAATTATAGGAAATTAGGTCCCTTAGAGGATCATAAAGTAGATTATTACTTTAATCTTAAGGATATATTGAAGTTGTTTGATCTTAAGATAGATAAGGGTATTGATCTTGAGATACTAAGTTGGTTGACTGATCCTGATATAGGGGTTCTCAAAATGTCAGAATCAGAAACCATCGCTGATTTTATCCATAAGGTATTTAGCAGGTATAAGAGAATACTACATTTGATGGATGAATTGGGTTTGTGGGAACTCTATTGGGACCTTGAATATAGGGTGATATTTATTTTGGCTGAAATGGAAAAGGTAGGGATTAAGCTTGATCATAATAGATTGATGGAGATAGATGCTAAGATAAAAACATTGCTGGAAAGTGAAAAAAGACTTTTGAGTCGAATGCTTGGGGAGGAGATAAATTTAAATTCACCAAAGCAGCTGGCGTATGTTTTGTTTGATAAACTTAAAATGGTTCCTTTTAAGAAGAACAAAACAGGTTTTTCTACAGATGAAGATTCTCTAAAAAATATGATTTTGTTAAACCCCAGCTATGAAGAGCTTTTGAAATCGTTGTTGAGGTACAGGGAGTTCAGTAAGCTTGTTTCAACGTATACTTCAAGGCTTTCTGATTATGTAGATCCTAAGACTGGAAGGATACATTCTCAGTTTAAGCAAACTGGGACTGCTACTGGGAGATTATCATCACTAAACCCAAATCTTCAAAATATACCCAAAAAAGGTGAATTAGGTTCTGATATAAGATCCGCTTTTGTAGCTGAAGATGGTTATAGTTTTTTATCTGTGGACTACTCTCAGATTGAGTTGAGAATATTGGCCCATATCACAGAAGATGAGGAATTGGTCAGAGCTTTTTATGAGGACATGGATATTCATAATATAACTGCGGAAAGGATCTTTGGCTTGAAGGATAAAGAGATAGATAGAGATACCAGAAGGATAGCAAAAGCTGTTAATTTTGGTATTGTTTACGGTTTAAGTCCTTATGGGCTCGCAAGGGATGTCGGGATAAGTCAATCGGAAGCTAAAATTTTTATAGATAAATATTTTAAAACGTATCCTAAAGTGAAAAAATATATGGAGGATATAGTAAAAGTTGCCAGAGACAAGGGGTATGTTAAAACTATTTTAAATAGACCTAGATTTATTCCTGATATAAAAAGCAGTAATACAACTGTAAGACAAAGGGCAGAGAGAATTGCTATAAACTCCCCTATACAGGGTTCTGCTGCTGATATTATAAAGCTTGCTATGATTAAAACCTGTGATTATTTAAGAAACCAGAGTATTGATGGTAGGTTGGTATTGCAGGTTCATGATGAGCTTGTTTTTGAAATAAATGATAAATTTATTGACAAAATGTTTAAAGACATTAAACTAATAATGGAAAATGTTTGTGAGCTAAAAGTGCCATTGAAGGTAAATTGCACTGTTGCTAAAAATCTTGGAGATGTATGATAGATGAAAAAAGTAAATGATATACTCAAAGAAAATCAACTGCTCAAGAAAGAATTGGAAGGTATCTTAGAGGTAATCACGGAAAATGAGGTTAAGCTTAGGGGTTTAAAGGTTGTGGAGTTTTCGTTTTTACTTTCGGAGAGTATTGCTGAAATAGATGAAAAGGCTATGAGCTATCTTGAGGAGATTTTTGAGATAGATAAGGCTGTTCTTTTTATCAATAAAGATGAGCTTATAATAGAATTAGATGGTTCTTTAAAACATATACTTATGGCAAATACCAAGACATTTAATTATTTTTTCTTAGAAAAAAGACCTTACCTTGGGGATAGCACGGTGAATCTGATTTCAGAATTCAACGTTTATGATAGTATAGGTTCGTATCTAATTGCTCCTATTATCCTATATGATAGGTTTTTAGGTAGTCTAAACCTATATAGTAGGAATCCTCGAAGGTACACAAGTGATTATAATTCAGATTTTATAAAAGATCTATGTTTTAAGATAGGTGTATCCCTCAGGAATCTCAACACAAGACAGATGCTTGTGAATCAATCGATGATAGATGAATCCTCCAATTGTTATAATAAAAAGGCAATGTATATATTTCTTGCATCTTATATAAACAGGTGTTATCGGTATGGGCAACCATTCTCTTTCATTTTATTAGATATAAACGATTTTAAGAAGATAAATGATAAAAAGGGACATTTAGTAGGCGATAAGGTTTTATCAGAGTTCGGGAAATCTTTACTTAAGTCGTTTCGTAAAAGTGATATTATTGGTAGGTTTGGTGGTGATGAGTTTTATATTATTACACCTGAGACGGAGGAGAATAGGTTAAAGGCGATGATCAAGAAATGTGAGACTTTATTGTCGAATATTTATAAAGATCTCGGTTTGAAAAATAAAGCTGTAGTTGCCTATGGGCTTACTACTGTAAGAACAATTGATAAGGCCAATGAAAACCCAGAGGTGATATTTAAATTATCAGATACCGAACTATATAAAATGAAAAAGGAGAAGCATGTAAGAAGATGATTTACTATAATGTTGAGGACATCTTACCTAAGATCTTAAGTAGAAATGAAAGCCAAGAAGAGGAGTATCTAAAAAGTGTTCTTTCTATAATCAATGATGTTAAGAAAAGGGGCGATGAAGCGTTACTAGAATATTCTAAGCGTTATGATAACAATTGTGATAGTATAATTGAAGTATCAAAAAAGGAGATCATTGCTGCTTATGATAATGTCGATGAACAGTTAAAACTTGATCTCCAACTGGCAAAGAAGAATATTGAAGAGTATCACAAAAACCAGTTGGAAAAATCATGGTTTATCGAGAGGGATGGTTTGATTTTGGGGCAAAAGATAACTCCCCTTGACAGGGTAGGGGTTTATGTACCTGGTGGAAAGGCAACCTACCCTTCATCTGTGTTGATGAATGTAATACCTGCAAAAGTTGCTGGTGTTAAAGAGGTTTTTTTAGCAACCCCAGCAAAGGATGGAGTTATAAACGATGTGGTTTTAGCTGCCTGTTACATCTCTGGTGTGGATAGAGTATTTAAGATCGGTGGGGCCCAAGCAATAGCAGCTTTCGCTTATGGGACTTCCTCTGTACCGAAAGTGGATAAAATAGTTGGGCCCGGTAATATTTATGTTGCGTTGGCCAAAAAGATTGTTTTTGGTAGGGTTGACATAGATATGATAGCTGGGCCGAGTGAAATTTTGGTGATTGCCGATGAATCTGCAAATCCCAAATTTATTGCTGCAGATATGTTATCACAGGCGGAGCATGATGAACTTGCCTCTGCTATAACTATTACAGACAGCGTAAAGATTGCTGAAGAGACTCAAAAATATTTACTCAGTTTCCTTGAAAAATTACCCAAAAAAGATATTGCTGAAATGTCACTAAAAAACTATGGTGGAATTGTAGTGGTAAAGAATCTTGATGAAGCTGTTGAAATATCAAATAAGATTGCTCCAGAGCATTTAGAGCTTGCAGTGTCAAACCCTTTTGAATTGTTGCCAAAGATAAAGCATGCAGGTGCAATCTTTTTGGGGCATTATACACCGGAAGCAATGGGGGATTATTTTGCAGGACCTAATCATACGTTGCCTACAGGTGGTACAGCACGTTTTTCTTCCCCTCTCGGAACGTATGATTTTTTCAAGCGTTCAAGTATTATAGCTTATCCGAGGGATATGTTTTATAAACATAAGGATAGTGTGATTCGGTTGGCTTATTCTGAAGATCTTGCAGCCCATGCCTTGTCAGTATCTGTTAGGTGGGAAGAATGATAGTTGCCCCTTCTATACTTAGTGCAGATTTTTCCAGGCTTGGGGAGGAGGTAGTAGCTGTAGATAGAGCTGGTGCTGATTGGATACACATTGATGTCATGGATGGATGTTTTGTACCTAACTTAACTGTAGGACCTGTAGTGATAGAGTCTATCAGAAAGTATACTGATAAGCCTTTTGATACACATCTTATGATAGTTAATCCTGAAAAGTATATAGAACAGTTTATAGCTGCTGGTTCTGATATTATTACCATTCATTATGAGGCTTCTGTACATCTTCATCGAACTGTTGAGCTTATAAAGTCTAAAGGCAAAAAAGCTGGTGTTTCGCTAAACCCTTCAACACCTATCAGCAGTTTGGAGGAGATATTACCTTATGTGGATCTTGTTCTTGTGATGAGTGTTAATCCAGGTTTTGGTGGTCAAAAGTTTATAGAAAGTTCTTTGCTGAAGGTGAGTAAGTTGAAAAAAACGATTGATGAGCTTGGGTTATCCCCCATAATTCAGGTGGATGGTGGTGTTTCAGATAAAAATATATTTTTGCTTAGGGATGCAGGTTGTAATGCTGTGGTTGCAGGTAATTATATTTTCAAATCCTTAGATTATTTCAAAGCAATAAGTTCATTGAAAGTATAGTGTTTTTTATGAATCCGTTGTTTATTTCGAAATATAGGGGTCTATTGGGAGATGAGGCCGATGAGTTTTTTGAATCATTGGTTAGGAAGAAAAAAAGGTATTTTAGGATAAATAGAGCTAGAGGGGTTGATTATTTAGAAGAGTTGAAAGATTATGTAGTATCCTCATCGACGATGGATGCGGTGTATTCTTATGAAGAGCCTAACGAAGTTATTACAAATACTATTTCGTTTCTTACGGGTGGTATATATATACAAAACCCATCATCTATCATACCTGCAAGATTGCTTGTTGAATTGCTTAACGGTGATGGAGTGGTACTAGATGTATCAGCAGCACCTGGTGGCAAAACGACTGCAATGAGTGAGTATTCTAAACGTACATTAAATATTGTAGCTAACGAACCATCGAAAAGTAGGTTAAAATCATTACATTTTAATCTTGAAAAATATGGTGCCTGGAATGTCAAAACAGTATCTTTTGATGGTAGGCTGTTGCATAAAAAGTTACCACCAGTTTTTGATGGTATACTTTTAGATGCTCCCTGTAGTAATGAAAATAAGATAGGTTATAGCGATGAGGTTAGCAAACATTGGTCCCAGGATTTGGTGGATAAGATGCAAAAGCTTCAGATGGAGATACTTTTTTCTATCTCTTATCTATTGAAGCCGGGTGGGGTTTTATTGTATTCTACTTGTACATTTTCTGTTGAAGAAAATGAAGGAAATGTTATCAAGTTCTTAGAACTTTTTCCAGATTTTGAGCTTATCGATATTAACAGAGGTTCTTTTTGTTACGGCTTATCTGGGGAGAACAGGATTGATGAAAAGGTGATTAGGGTATTTCCCCATAAAAGTGATTTCGATGGTTTTTTTGTTGCAGCTTTAAGAAAAAAAGGGGAGTTGAAAAAAGGTTCTATAAAAATACCTGACAATACTACGACGTTAAAGGATTTTTTCCCTGAGGGTGTATTTTCTGGGATTTTCAAAAAAATAGATGATCTCCTTTTCTATGAGCTCCTTCCAACACCAGACTTTAAAAATATAAAATTCTTAAAAAGTGGTATCAAAGCAGGAAAAACAATCAATGGCTCTGTGGAGATATCTTCC
This sequence comes from Calditerrivibrio sp., assembly GCA_026415135.1. Taxonomy (NCBI): domain Bacteria; kingdom Pseudomonadati; phylum Deferribacterota; class Deferribacteres; order Deferribacterales; family Calditerrivibrionaceae; genus Calditerrivibrio; species Calditerrivibrio sp. The sequence continues at coordinate 30,616 of JAOAHS010000061.1, forward strand.
CAATTTTTATGGGAGTTTGGGAGGTATATGTTTGATAGATACAAAATCAAGGTTGATAAAAAAAATGCTATTGAATTTTTATCTGGTTTTGATATAAACCTTAAGTTTGAAAAGGAAAAATTTGCTCTTTTTTATAATGGGATACCTGTGGGTGTTGTTAAAAACTTGGATGGCTATCTAAAAAATAAGCTTGATAGGTATTTTTTGTTCGGTAGAGGTACATTATGCCAGAAGCACTAATTGTTGAAGATAGTAAGTTTTTTCAAAAGATTATAGAAAATGAGTTAAGGGAATTGGACTATAATACAGTTTGTGTTTCAAATCTAAGTGAAGCCAGGGAGCAGCTGCGGAGTAATAAAAGATTTCATATAGTTACGATAGATATAGAATTACCTGATGGTTCAGGTTATGATTTATGCAGAGAGATCAAAGAAGATCCCAAATTTAGCTACTTGCAGCCCATAATAATTACATCAACTACAGAGAAAGATAGCCGTAAAAAAGCTTTTGATTCTGGGGCTATTGCTTATATTGAAAAAGATGCGGTTCAAAGATTATTGAAAAACTACATAAAGAATATCCTATCCATAATAAACAATATATCGTACTCAAATAACTGGGTAATTCTACTGGAAGACAGTGATTTTCAAAGAAAATATATGAAAAGTATCCTTGAGTTTGCTGGTTTGAAAGTAATAGATTTTAAGGACAATAAATCTCTACTAACTTTTCTGGAGGATGAGCGTCCTGTTGTGGATCTGGCTTTGCTTGATTATTTTTTGGAGTCTGGGACATCATTGGAGACAATATCTTATCTTAGAAGCTCAAAGATGTATGAACAGGTGCCTGTGATAACATTAACGGTATCCAATGAATTATCTCATAAATACGAAATATTTATGATGGGTGCCAACGATTTTATTTTAAAGCCTTTCGATACAGGTGATTTTTATTTAAGAATAAGGAATCAGTTAAGAACTAAGTATCTACTTGATATGTTGGATGCCAAAAATAAGCTTTTAATGATATCGTCCATCACTGATGAGCTTACCAAGTTGTACAATAGAAGATTTTTTTGGGAAAACCTTGAGAAAGAAGCTAAGAGACACAACAGAACTAATTCAGAATATTCTATTATCATGTTAGATATCGATCATTTCAAAATGATAAATGATAAATATGGCCACTCTACGGGGGATTTAGTATTAAGCGATGTGGCTTTTACAATTAAAAACGCGATTAGGAACACTGACGTTGTTGCAAGATATGGTGGAGAAGAGTTTATAGTTTTACTGCCTGATACAAAAAAGGAAAATGCTCTAAAGGTAGGGGAAAAGATATTAAATGCTATTAGGGATATCCCCGTGAATTTTAGAAAAGCGCCAATTACAACAAGTGCTGGGTTAGCGAGTTCTTCTGAAAGGGATCATTATGAAAAGGTAATAGCTCTTGCAGATGAAAGGTTATACAAAGCAAAAAACAATGGGAGAAATAGGATTGAGTATGATTAAAGTAAAAATGCTGAAATACTTACTTTTCTTTTTGCTTTTTCTTGCTACAGATTTGTATGCTGCAAACAAGATATTAGCAGATGTTATGGCAAAGGGTGTAAGCTATCAAAAGGTTTTTCTTGTTGATAAAAGTGCTAAGAAATCATTTCTGATTGAGATTAAAAACGATTCTATTAGCATCTTAAAGGAATTTGATGGATTGATTATAGGTGAAGGTAACGGTGATAAAAGAAAAGAGGGTGACAAAAAAACACCTACGGGAGTTTATTATGTTACAGGTTTTATCCCCCAATCAAAGCTTGATAAAATCTATGGTACCGGTGCTTTCCCATTAAATTATCCAAATTTTGTTGATAAGCTATATGGTAAAACTGGTCATGGCATATGGATTCATGGTAGAGATCCTAAGGAGCATAAGCAGGCCTCAAAAGGGTGTGTAGTGTTAAAAAATGAAGATATTGATTATCTCAGATCGATCGACTTTTTAGGGACTCCTGTGGTTATTGCAGAACATCTTACATATACCGATGAAATAAATTATAATTCGGAAAAATCTTTTTGGCTGAACTTCTTAAATGAGTTTTATGAAAGCTGGAAAAATAATGACATAAATAGACTTAGTAAATTGATACATGTTCGTTTTAAAGATAGTAAGCATAGCAGTTATGCTGAATATATTCAACGCAAAAAAGCTCTTATGGAGATGTATCCTGATAAGAAGATAGTTTTTGAAAATATAAAGATATATAAAGAGAATGATAGCGAAGTTGTTTTCGATTTTGATCAATATTATTCGGCACCAAACATCACAACCTATGGTACAAAAAGGCTATATCTCATTAAAGAGGCAAACGATTTTAAGATCATAGCTGAGGAATACATTCAAAAGCCTATTCCTGATAGATTTAAAAATGTGGTATTAGAAAAGTCTGAAAAACCTAAAGTTGAAGTCAAGGAGCAGACCAAAGTTGTAGTATCTGATAACAAGCAGGAGAAGAAGCTACCTGATAATAAAACGACAAAAGAGGAAAAACTTAAAGGTAAAGATTTTGACGGCATGGTGAAGGATTTTGTAAAAGAATGGAAAGAAAGTTGGGAGTCAAAGGATATTGACAGGTATATAGCCTTTTATGGTGAAGATTTTAGGTCAGGTAAATTGGACTACAAGGGTTGGAAAGAAGATAAAAAAGCTAAGTTTGAGCGGATTAAGTCGATCAAAGTTGATATAACTGATCTTAAAATTAAAAGGTTGAGTGATTCAAGGTATGAGGTGACATTTAAACAGATCTATAAAACAGAATCGATGAACAACAAGGGGATCAAAAAACTTACAATATCTAAAGAGGGTAGCAGTTTTAAGATTGTTGGAGAAAGCTGGAGCCCCAGTAGATGATATTTAGGGTATTATGGTTTCTTGTAATATTTTTGATACCTTTATGGGGTAGTCCCCTTGATAGGCCTTCGGTGAAGCATGAGGTCTATCTTGAGGGTACAGATTATGAATTACATATTTATAGGATCTACGGTAAAGAGCCAGGGAAAAAGGGGCTTATTGTTGGTGGTATTCAAGGTGATGAGCCTGGTGGGTATCTATCCGCAGACTTATATGTAGATTCTTGGCTTGAAAGGGGTGATCTGATTATTGTACCCAGAGCCAATTTTAAATCGATAATACTTTTTAATCGTGGCACAGATGGTGATATGAACAGAAGATTCATCGATGCTAAAAAAAAGCATGAAATGGATCAAGTGATAGATATTATAAAAGGGTTGATGGCTGAATCAGATTTTTTTCTACACCTACATGATGGTTCAGGTTTTTATTCCCCTGTTTATGTGAACCCATTAAGAAATCCAAACAGATGGGGTCAATCTGTTATTGTAGATGCAGAGGTCTATAGCTGTGGTGACAAGGTGTTAGACCTGGGTAAAATGGCTAAAAGGGTTGTGGCAGAAACAAATAAGAAGATTCAAAATAAGAAATATCATTTTGAGTATTTCAATACTGATACTGATAACCCGGAAACAAAGTACAAAGAGATGAAAAAGACAGCTACTTATTACGCTCTGAAAAATTATTGTATACCATCCTTTGGGCTTGAAACATCTAAAAACTTACCAGATGATAAAACAAAAATACTTCATAAGACCTATCTAATAAATGAATTTTTTAAAATATTCGATTTAAAACCTGAAATCCCTGAGATTGTTTTACCAAAACCTTTTTTGAAACATATTGTAATTAAGCATGATGATAATTTTTTAGAGTTGAAAAATGGTTCTGTGGTAACGTTCCCATTAGGGACAAAACTTATGGTTTATGATATTGTATCTAACTATAAAAGAGGGCTTTCTTGTGATATCTTGGGCTTTAATGGGCTAAATGATTCGAAAATACCTTTTGTCATTGAAAAAGATACAGATATTATCTGTAGAAAAGATCATCATGTTATAGGGAAGATCACTTTGAAAATACAACGGGATAACGTTAGTGAAAAGTATTTTGAAGTTGAAGTTAATGGGGTTGTTAAAAAAATAAAAGATGGGCAAAAGTTATTCTTAAGTAATGGTGATCAGTTTGTTTTAAAGGATTTCGATAATGATCCTACGATACCTGTGAATCTTAGAGGGTTTGTCCCTAAAAATGTCAAGGTAAATGATGGGGATGATAGAAATATTTTGATTCCAGTTGATAAGGCTCTTTTTATGAAAAGGTTTTCCAGTGATAATGGTACAACCTATGAAGTAATAGCTGGTTCTTTGAATCAGGTAAAAGGGAAGTTTTTTATTGCAATTGACAGTAAGTAATTTTTAAAGTAAAATAAATTTTTGGAGGTTTTATGCTTAAAAACATCTTTTTAGCTCTAATTATGTTTGTTATTGCTTTACCTGTCTATGCTAAAGATCTTAATGTGGGGTTTGTTTATGTAGGTCCAGTTGGTGATGGTGGCTGGACTTATGCCCATGATATGGGTAGAAAAGAGTTGGAAAAGTTGCCTTTTGTTAAAAAAACCCAGATAATAGAATCTGTCCCAGAAGGTGCTGATGCAACAAGGGTTATAACAAATCTTGCTAAAAAAGGATACAACCTCATTTTTACAACAAGTTTTGGATATATGGATCCAACTATAGAGGTTGCAAAAAAGTTTAAAGATGTAGTCTTTATGCATTGTTCAGGTTATAAAACTGCTGAAAATGTAGGAACATATTTTGGCCGTATGTATCAGGCAAGATATCTCAGCGGTATCATTGCCGGAGCGATGACAAAAAGTAATATCATCGGTTATGTTGCTGCCCATCCGATACCAGAGGTTATTAGGGGGATAAATGCTTTTACATTAGGTGTAAGGAGTATGAATCCTAATGCTGTAGTTAAAGTTGTTTGGACTAATACATGGTTTGATCCTGCAACGGAGAGGAATGCGGCAGATAGTCTGCTTGATGTTGGGGCTGATGTGTTAACTATGCATCAGGATACGCCTGCCACGCTTCAGGCTGCAGAAAAGAGGGGCAAGTATGTCATTGGTTATAATTCTGATATGAGGAAATATGCCCCAAATGGTTTTTTAACTGCACCTGTCTGGAATTGGGGTGTGTTATATAAGGAGATTGCTACAAGGGTACATAAGGGGACATGGAAGCCTGAAGCTATTTGGTGGGGTATGGATACCAAAATAGTTGATCTTGCTCCAATTAGTCCAAAAGTACCTGCCAATGTAGTGGATAGGGTAAATAAAGAGAAGGCAGATATTATTGCAGGAAAAAACAAGATTTTTGTTGGACCAATAAAGGATAATCAAGGCAATCTTGTAGTGCCAGCTGGTAAAGTGATGACGGATCAGGAACTGTTGAGTTTTAACTTTTTTGTAGAGGGTGTTCAGGGAACAATAAAGAAATAATATAGGCGGCACAAGCCGCCTTGTTTGTTCATATGAGGGATACTATACTATCACTTAAGAATATATCAAAGAGTTTTGGGGATTTTCAAGCCAATAAGTGTATATCCTTTGATTTAAAAAAAGGTGAAATATTAACGATTTTAGGTGAAAATGGTGCTGGTAAAAGCACATTGATGAATATTATTACCGGTTTTTATAACCATGATGAGGGGGATATTTTTTTTGAGGGTAAAAGGGTGTTTCTCAAAAGCCCCCGTGATGCAATCAAGCTTGGAATAGGTATGGTTCACCAGCATTTTATGCTGGTAAAAAACAATACGGTTTTCGAAAATCTACTTGTTTCATTGAAAAATAAATCTTTTTTTATTAATAAATCAGACTATAGGAAAAGGTTTCGAGAAATATTTGATAGATTTCGATTAGATATAGATTTGGATATACCTCTATGGAAATTGTCTATAGGGGAACAACAATGGATCGAAATTATAAAACTTCTTGTAAATGAATGTCAAATATTGATTCTTGATGAACCAACCACAATGCTTACTCCACAGGAAACAGATTTTCTCTTCGATTTTTTGATTAATTTAAAAAAAGAGGGTAAGTCTATAATTTTTATTTCCCACAAAATCAGGGAAGTTATGGAACTATCAGATAGAATCGTCATTTTAAAAAAAGGGGAATTGGTTGGTGAGCTTAAAAGGGAAGAGTTTGATGAAAATAAGATCTCCCAAATGATGGTTGGAGCTTTGTTAAAAGATGTTTATCAAAAGGATATTAGGCCTGAAGATGAAATATTACTAATTATGTCCAATATCTATGCAAAAAATGATAAAGGGTTATCAGATCTGCTGGGATTCAATTTAGAATTACGAAAACGGGAGATTCTTGGTGTGGCAGGTATTTCTGGAAATGGTCAAAAAGCTCTTGCAGAAGTGTTAACAGGTCTAAAGGATCCCTATGAGGGTAAGATCCTTTTAAACGGTATGGATATAACTTATGGTACTTCAAAACAGAAATATATACATGGCATTGCTCACATACCAGAGGATAGAAAGGCTATGGGAATTGCTCCAGATCTAACAATAGAGGAAAATCTGATTTTGAAGAATTTTAGAAAAAAGGAGTTTTCAGGGTTTTTATTGAATAAAAAAATGATACAAAGGTTTTCCCAGGATTTAATCGATAGATTTAATATACAGTTTGGGCTTAAGAATGCTCCAGTGAGGTTATTATCTGGAGGCAACATTCAAAAGGTAATAATAGCAAGGGAGTTAAGTGAAAATCCCACTGTACTCGTTGCCCTTTATCCTACGAGAGGGCTTGATGTGGGATCCCAAGAATTTGTGCATCAGACAGTATTGGAACACCAGAAAAAGGGTATGAGTACCATTTATATCTCAGAAGATATTGATGAATTGATTAAGATTTGCGATAGAATCTGTGTAATTTTTAGGGGTAAAAATATGGGTTATTTAGATCCAAGAACTGCTGATAAAAAGATAATTGGTAAGATGATGGGAGGAATTCCTAAAAATGATTAAGATTGAAAAGAGGGTTTCGATACATCCTTTAATGAAAAGTTTTTCTAAGGTTTTGTCATTTTTACTTGGGATAGTGATAAGTTCGTTTTTTCTTAAGATAGTTGATGTGGATATTGTTGATCTTTTACAGAATATATATCTTGATGCTTTTGGTTCTATGTATTCCTTTACAGAACTGTTGGTTAAAACAATACCTTTATTGATTTGCAGTATTGGTGTTTCGGTGGCTTTTAAAATGAAATTGTGGAATATAGGTTCAGAAGGTCAACTATATATGGGTGCTTTGGGTGCTACATTAGTTGCACTATTTTTCCCTATTAAATCTCATTTTTTAATGATAAGTACCATGTTTGTTGCTTCTTTCATACTTGGTGGTTTATGGAGTGGTATAGCTGGGTTTCTTAAGATGAAGCTAAATATAAATGAAATTATAGTAACACTTCTGTTGAACTATATAGCAATTCTTTTTATCAACTTTCTTGTTTATGGACCTCTTAAGGATCCTCAAGGCTTTAATTTTCCTTATACAAAAAAGTTTCAAGAAATTGCAAAGCTTGCTGTGATAAGTGATACAAGACTTCATACAGGGATCTTCATAGCTCTGATACTTTTATTCTTTTACTATATTTTGATGGAAAAATCTGTATGGGGTTATGAGATAAGAGTCATTGGAAGTAATCCAAATGCAGCAAGATACGCTGGTATAGATATAAATAAAAATATTCTGTTGATCATGTTTTTAAGTGGTGGAATAAGTGCATTGGCTGGTTTTTGTGAAGTTTCTGGAGTTATCCATAGGTTGCAGCATACAATATCACCTGGATACGGTTATACTGCTATTATCATTGCGTGGCTCTCCAATCAGAATAGCTTGGGGATTCTATTTTCTTCTATATTTATGGCAGTAATTTTTTTAGCTGGAGATACTCTTCAATTAAGTTATCAATTGCCTGTTTCCCTTGTTAATGCTTTTCAAGGTATGATCTTGTTTTCTCTTTTAGTGTCTGATTTTTTTATACATCATAAAATAGTGCTTAAATGGAGAAAAGATGTTTGATATAATATTGGACACAACGATAAGATCTGGTACACCTATACTTTATGCTACAATTGGTGCTATCATTATAGAAAAAAGTGGTGTAATAAATCTTGGAATTGAAGGTTTAATGCTTATTGGAGCACTTTCTGGATTTTATTTTACTTTTTCATCAGGAAATCTTTTTTATGGTTTTCTTGCTGCTTTTGTATTTGCTGCTTTAGCTGGAGGGGTTCATGGGGTTATTGTTACCTATTTTAAAGGTAACCAGATTGTAAGTGGGCTTGCTCTTACCATGTTTGGTACCGGGGTAACTGCAATGTTAGGTAAACCGATGGTGGGGGAAAGTATTAAGGGGTTAAGTAGGTTAGAGGTACCCTTTATAAAGGATATAGCTGTTATTAATGTGTTGATGAATCAGGATCTTATGGTATATGTAAGCATTTTATTGGTAATAGTAGTTCATCTGTTACTACACAAAACTATACTTGGGCTTAATCTTAGAACAGTCGGAGAGAATCCTTATGCGGCTGATAACGCTGGTATTAATGTAAACCTCTATAGATTGACTGCTGTAATTGTAGGCTCAGGTCTTGCCGGATTGGGTGGGGCTTATCTATCTTTGGTATATACCCCTTTATGGATAGAAAATATGAGTGCAGGTAGAGGTTGGATTGCAGTGGCCCTTGTTATTTTTTCATCATGGGATGTTAGAAAAGCTATAATAGGTGCATATCTCTTTGGGGGTATTGCCGCTAATCAACTCAGATTGCAGGCAATAGGCACAAATATACCTGTGCAGATTCTTCAATCTTTACCATATATTTTTACCATATTAGTGTTGATTTTGGCATCTTTAAGAAAAGAAAAGACCAGTCAGATACAACCGGAAGCATTAGGTAATCCTTATGACAGAGAAGATAGGATATGATGAAAAGTAAAAGGTTGTTGTATGATATGATTGTTAGATTTGGTAGTATTAGGGGTGATGTGGTTGATGTTGGAGCCTTTTTAAATCACCTTGTGTTACCAGAGGTGTTAAATTCTATCACCGATGATTTTATAGATGTTTTAAAAGGAGTTAGTTTTGATAAAATACTTACTGTAGAATCAAGTGGAATACCTTTAGCTACTGCTTTATCCCTTAGGGTTAATAAACCGTTTGTTTTCATAAAGAAAAACCGACCTATTACTATGTTTGATTTTATAGAGGTATGTTCGTTTTCTTTTACAAAAAAAAATGATATAAAGCTATTTCTTTCAAAAGATGCTTTAAAAGCAGGTGAAAAAGTAGTGTTTGTTGATGATTTTTATGCTAAGGGTTCTATATATGGAGCAGTAAATGTGTTGGCTGATAAAGTGGGTTTTGAAATCGTGAGGTATTTGGTTGTGATCAATAAAGCTGATAATCAAAAGGTATTTTCTATCCTTGATAATTTAGATCTAAGAATGATTAATGATGAAAAGAAGTATACCTAAAAAGAACCTTCAAATAAAAATAACACTCTTGATATTTTTGATGTTGTTGTCTATTACAGTGATTGTCTCTGCATATCTAGCAATTACTGCTGAAAAAAAAGCTATGGAGATAGCTATTAATTATGCCCATGGTATCTCAAAAATCATAGATTCTTCCCTTGCATATTATATGCAGAAAGGCCATAAAAAAGAGATAAGTGAGCTTATTGAAGAACTCAACAAAAGTGAACATATTCAGGGGATTCATATATTTGACAATACCAAGGAGATTGCATGTATTAATCCAAGAAGCTTTAGTAAACTTTTTGATTCCGAATATATAGACGAAGTCTTAAAGAATGTTGAGTATAGACCTACAATTAAGGTTATAAAAACAAAGACTTACCATTTTTTAGCTTACTATTCACCTTATGTCAACACAGGAAGTTGTAAAAGGTGTCATATCGAAGAAGATAAAATAGGAACTTTAAATGTTAATATTAAATTAGGAGGTATATACGAAACAATATTAAAACAGGCTAAAAGAACCTTCATGGTACTTTTTATATCCAGTATTCTTATAGCAATGCTTCTTTCTTTGCTTATCAATATGTTGATTATAAAACCCATCAAGAAAATAGAGAAAGGGATGGAGGAACTAATGAATGGGAATTATGATGTGAAAGTGGAGATAAAATCTGGAGATGAACTTGAGCTTTTATCAAATAATTTTAACAATATGGTAGATGCATTGAATAATGCTAATAAAACGATCGATAGTATGCATAAGAATATGATCCATACAGATAGACTTATGACAATAGGTACTCTAACAGCCTCAATAAGTCATGAAATTAAAAATCCATTAAATTCTATAATGATTTCAACAGATATTCTATTGGATCATTGTAAGAAAAATGTTCATGACCAGAGACTTAAAAGTTTTCTTGAGGCAATAATAAATGATGCCCAGAGAATAAAAGATATCATAGATCAAACTCTAAATTTTTCAAGATACGAGACATCTTTTCAAGAAAATATAGATCTGAAGAACCTGATCAAAAGTATCGAAATATACTCAAAGAGAATACTTTTTCACAGAGAAGATATCAGGTTTAGGTTAGAGGATAATACAAATGAGCATGTTTTTATATATGGCAACAAAACTAATATTGAACAGATGCTTATAAATCTTTTGAAAAATGCTGTAGAAAGCGTTCCTAGCGAGAGGAAGGGGGATATACTATTAAAGATCGATCGGGATGATAAATTTATAGAGTTTACAATTCAGGACAATGGAGTAGGGATCCCTAAGGATAAATTGGATTTAATTTTTAAAGAGTTTTATTCTACTAAGACCAACGGTACTGGACTGGGTTTATCGATTGTAAAAGAGATTGTGGAAAATCATAACGGTGAATTGCATATAGAGTCAGAGGTTGACAGGGGAACAAAAATAGTTGTAAAAATACCTTATACAAGGGATAGATATGCCAGAGATTAAGAAGATATCTTTTGTTTTACCTGTTTATAATGAAGAGGGAAATATTCAGAATCTTTATAGTGAGATTAAAGAGGTTGTTTTGACCTTGAACTACGAATATGAGATTTTGTTTGTTGATGATTGTAGTAAAGATAATAGTTTGGAGATAATAAAAGGTATTTGTAGGGTTGATGAAAGGGTTAGATATATATCATTTGAAAAGAATTCTGGCCAGTCTGCAGCATTGTATGTTGGATTTCAACATGCTACTGGGGATACAATAATAACATTGGATGCTGATTTGCAGAATGATCCAAAAGATATCCCAATGATGCTTGAGTATTACAAAGAATATGATATGGTTAACGGTTGGCGTAAAAAAAGGCAGGATACTTTTTCAAAAAGAATAGGTAGTAAGATAGGTAATGCCGTGAGGAACTGGTTTACTAATGAGACGATACATGACACCGGATGTGCCCTTAAGGTTATGAGGGCTGATATGTTGAAAAGAATTAGAGGATTTAAAGGGTTTCATAGGTTTATACCCACCTTAATGAGACTTGAGGGGGCTAAGGTTATAGAAGTTGAGGTTAATCATCGCAATAGATACTCAGGGATCTCAAAGTATAACAACACAAAAAGAGCAATAAATGGTCTGTATGATCTTATTGGCGTTAGATGGCTCATATCAAGACACATAAAACCTATTATTAAGGAGAAAAATTTTGAAAACTGAATGGTGGTTATTAGCAATAGGATTTCTTGGACAGGGACTGTTTTTTATGAGATTTTTTGTGCAGTGGATCTATTCTGAAAAACAGAAAAAAAGTATTATCCCTGTGTCGTTTTGGTATTTTAGTATAGGTGGTAGTATATGTCTATTGATATATGCAATTTTGAGAAAGGATATAGTTTTTACTGTGGGACAAACTACAGGCTTTATTATTTATATAAGAAACTTATATTTTATTAGTAAAGAAAAAAGGAAAAAAATTGCAGCAAGTTAGATTTAATTATATATTTTTCTTGATCTTTTATTTAATCATTTCACTTTATACTTCTGCATTTACTCCATTGTTTGAATCCACTGAGGTTAGGTATGCAGAGATAGCAAGGGAGATGTTGGAAAGGGGTGATTTTATAGAACCCCATTTTAACGGTATAAAACATTTTCATAAGCCACCTTTTGCCTATTGGATGATTGCTCTTGGGATGAAATTGTTTGGTATAAATAATTTTGGTGCAAGATTTTTTGGCATATTGGCTTCTTTATTCGTTTTGTTTTTTACTTTTAAATTATCTAAATTTTTTGTTCACGATGATAATGAAAAGTTTGTACCTGGTTATATCTTAGGTTCATCAATCCTTTTTTTAAGCGTGTCCAGGATTGTTGCTACTGATATCTATCTATCGTTATTTGTTGTTATAACTTTATACTACTATTTTAAACAGATATATGAAGATAAAAATATAAAAAATGCCATATTTATTGGATTTTCTCTCGGTTTGGGCTTTTTAACAAAGGGGCCAGTAGTTTTTATATTTACTTTATTGCCTTATTTTGTTTTGAAGATATTTAACAGAGATTTTAGAAAGGTATTCGATGTCAAATCTGTTGTTATTTCTATAGCCGTTTTTTTGATGGTAGTAACGCCTTGGTTTTTGATAGTTATCTGGAAAAATACAGAACTTTCTGAGTACTTTTTAAAAGTTCAGACAGTAGATAGGGTGGTTACAAATAGATTTAATAGGAATCAACCGTTTTATTTCTTTTTTATTACAGTATTTTGGGCTGTTTTTCCATTTATTGTTTTATTGTTGTTTACTTTTAAAAAGATATTAGTTGAAATAAAACGATTCCAAGTTCTTATAGTATTTATTATAGTACCTTTTGTAATTTTTTCATTAGCAAAAAGTAAATTGCATTCTTATTTAACACCAATGGTGCCCTTATTATGTATATTTGTTTATCTGCTTTATAAAGATATTTCAGAAAAGTGGTTTGAAAAATTTTTATTGTTTTTATCTGTAGTGTTATCAATTGTGTTTTTAGGATCATGTTTATACTTTAAAGTACCTATAGATACTATGTTGATAACACTATTTATTGGTGTAGTATTGATTATTTTTTATATGATCAGAAGCTTCTCCTCTCATAATTTTATTTTTTTATATGGATTACTTGTAATTACGCTTTTTAGTGCAGCTTATTATCTTGCTGGTTTTTTTCAGGAAAAACTTATGGGATTTGAGAATATGGTAAGGGCTACGAAAATGATTGATCCGTACAATAAACTCGAAGTCTTATGTTATAAAAGGGATTTGACTTCATTTTCCTTTTATAGAAATAAGATAGCTGTTATGGCTATGGGTAATCCAAGAGAGACTCAGTTTCAAAGGGATTTAGATTATAAAAAGGTATATTTACAAAGTGAGTTAGAAATATTTGATTTTATTAAAAAAAATAATAGCTTTTTTTTGTTTACAAGGGGTAATTATGATGAGTTTAGGGATAAATTCTCTGTTCAATGTAATTTAATTTTCAAACAAAGGGATTATCATCTATATATATGCAAAGGTTGATTTTTTATATGAGTATTGTTATATTTTTTATGATAATCTTATCTTATTATTATTTTGATATTCCTGTAGTAGAGTTTTTTTATGGTTTTAAAGGCACAATGATGTATGAATGGTTTAAAAAAATTACTGATATTGGAAAAGCTGAATATCAACTGATTCCTGCATTTGTTTTTTATCTCTATTTCCGAAAAAAAAATAGTTATTATGCCAAAGTAGCTCTTATCGTATTTTTATCGGTTGCTGTTGCTGGATTAAGCACTGATCTAATTAAACTTATTTTAGGTAGGTATAGACCTATTGAATACTTTGAGTATGGTAATTATGGGTTTCAGTTTTTTCAAATAAAAGGTAGATACACTTCTATGCCTTCTGGGCATACAACTACAGTATTTGCTGCTGCATTCTCTTTATCGATGGTGTTTAAAAGATATTCATGGATTTTCATTTTTTTTGCTTTTTTTATTGCTTTTAGTCGGATCGTTACACTAAACCATTACCCTAGTGATGTTTTGGGTGGTATTTTAGTAGCTTATTTGGTAACTTGTTTTATATTTAAAATATTTAAGAAAAAAGGGTTGATTGATGGAATTTAGTTTTAGAAGAAGAAAAGAGTATTATCATATAATTGTTTTGATTGGATATATTATATCTATTTCCACCTTTGTCTTTTTACCAAGGGATCTTTTTTTTGGCGATGAGGTTAGATATGCAGATGTATATACACATTTAAAGGATGGTAACTTTATAGCATTAACATTAAATGGGCAACCATACCCAGATAAGCCACCAATTTTTTTTATATTTATTTATCTGGTCCAATTAATTACAGGTTTTTCGTCAACTCGACTATTTTTTCTTGCAACTTCAATGTCTGCTGTTATGTTTATTATTGCTAGTTACTTTTTTTTAAGGCTTTTGTTGGAAAATGCAGATGAAGCCTTTTATTCCAATCTTTTAATTTGTTGTAATTTATATTTTGTTGCTTTGGTTAACTTTGTTAAAATGGATTTATTGTTTTCTTTTTTTATAATAATTTCCTTAAGTTTTTTTTATAAATTTTATTTATCTTACAATAAACGCTATCTTTATACAGCTTTTCTTTCTGCAGGTATTGCTGTTATGGTTAAGGGACTTTTGGGAATTATTTTTCCTTTGTTTTCTTTTGTTATTTTTGTGATTCTAAAAAGAAGATATAAGGTTATCACAAATCTTCATTTTATTTTAGGTATATTCTTGTCTTTACTGCCGACTTTGGTATGGATCATATCTTTGATAAAAATATATGGTTTTACTTATGTTTATGATTCAATATTCTATCAGCAGACTATAAGAAGAGCCATAGATGCGTTTCATAGCAAAAAGCCATTTTATTTTTATACTTATGTTTTGCCTTTAATTTGGCTTCCTTTTACTCTAGGCTTCATAATACATTTAAAAAAACTTAATCATATCTTTGGGGATTTCTTTTCAAGATTAGAAGATGGAAAATTGTTTTTAACAGTTGTTTTTTTTGTAGTTTTCTTGGTATTGTCGATCATCAGTAGCAAATTTGCTAATTATCTTTTACCACTGTTTCCGTCTTTCTCTGTTTTTATCTACTATATTTTGCTAAAAGGTAATAAAGCTAATCTTATTTGGACTTCATCTAGTGTGATATTTTTATTGATTTGTATTACTTTGATTTATGTATATTTCAAGTTGGATCAATTTGGCTTTTTGTTTAAACATGAGTATTTTTTAATTATTCCATTTGTTTTGTTTTTAATGTTTTTTATAACATATTTTATGAAAGGATATGACCTAAAAAAAAGTATTTCGATTTATGCCATATCTATTTTGATATTTACAAATGTATTAAATCTTTTTTTTATTTCAAAATCGGGGATATTTTTTTCACCAAGGCAATTAGCTGAAGAACTCAGTAAATATTCATCTTTAGGTTATGTGGCTATCTCTTTTGATACTTATTCTGGTACATATTCTTATTATGCTGGTAGATCTGTGTTTGAAACAAGGGATAAAGAGCTTGTTTTTAAGAAAATTGATATGGGAGAGAAATTAGTAATAGCGTTGCCAGAAAAAACCTGGAACAAATGGGAAATAAAACCCAAAAATACCAAAATAATACAAAAGTACTGGATGATGAATAAATACTATCTTGTAATTCTTGCTAATTAATTTTATTGAGCTGCCACCATCGTCAGCTTTACTTTATCGCCTTTTATAATCTCCTGGGAGTTTTTCATTATATATATGTTTGCATATCTATCCTGAACAAAAACTACGATACCTTCTCCTAAAGTAACTCTATTTGAAAAGCCATTTTCTTCTACATATCTGAAGATCTCAAAAATATCTCCTGGTTTTATGCCGTTATTCTTACCGATGTCTACAATCAGTTTGTAACCCTCTCCTGAGACAGTCATATTATTGGTGGAACCAAGCACCACCCCTTCCAGATTAATATCTGTTTTTAATACCCTATTGGGTATTGGGAAGTCATTTTGAATGTACTTTACCACATGTAAACCCTGTCTGATGGCATCATAAACTTTTGTAACTTTTGCCTGATAGTTATTCCCAATTTTTTTGGTGATTATACCTTCACCAGAGTTTGTGTAAATGGTGAATTTTTTTTCTTGTTGTACCTGTTCTAAGAAAAGGATCTTTTCGCCTAATTTAAGTTGTTGGGAGGACCTAAAATATACAATATCATCGTTAGCAGCATTAAATTTACCATTGGATATGGAGATGATCTCTGAATCTATTGGTGATTCAAATACAAGATCATAATGGGCATCTTTATAAAACTTTAAAGCCCTTTTAATATCTTCTAATTTTTGATCTCTTTTGGGAGTTTCGAGCTTGATCTCTTCAAGACCTAACGATTTTAATGATTCTTGATTTTCTTTTAAAGCTATCACATCGGTATCATCAAAAAAGAGACTTTTATCTCCAATTTTTTCAAAAGCTTCTAAATTGAGCTCAAAAGCCAATGGTTCGTCTTTTTTCGATGTAGATAAAGTAGGTATTAAAACAAATTTTTTAGGGTAGATGAGATCTGGATTTAAGATATATGTGTTGTATTTCCAGATAACAGGCCATTTAAAAGGGTTTTTGTAAAACCTTTTAGAGATACCCCAGAGAGTATCACCTTTTTTTATTTCGTATTTTATGTCAGCGTATAAAAAAAAGGGTAATAATAAAAGAGGTAATATTATAAGTTTTTTATTCATCTTTTACACCCCACTCTTTGAGTTTACTTCTGGCAGTGTTAGCAGCATCTGCAAATTTGAAATTGAGAATTAGCTTCTTTAGTATGTCGATAGCCTGCTCTTTTTTCCC
This sequence comes from Calditerrivibrio sp., assembly GCA_026415135.1. Taxonomy (NCBI): domain Bacteria; kingdom Pseudomonadati; phylum Deferribacterota; class Deferribacteres; order Deferribacterales; family Calditerrivibrionaceae; genus Calditerrivibrio; species Calditerrivibrio sp. The sequence continues at coordinate 47,475 of JAOAHS010000061.1, forward strand.
TGAACGCTCAAGAGCTATACCTAATTTTAACATTGCGTCTGGAACCTTATTTTCCTGGGGATAGTTTTCTATAACTGCTTGATAAGCTTCTATTGCTTTTTCCAGATTACCTAAATTAAGGTAGCTTTCTCCCATCCAGAATAATGCGTTATCTGCTAAAGAATCATTAGGGAATCTAACCGAGAACGATCTGAATTTATTTATACTTTCTTCGTATCTACCGCTTCTATAAAGCTCCAAAGCTAAATTATAAAGGGTGGTTTTGTCTGTTATGTCGTCCTGAATATAGACTTTATTAGTCTCGATTTGCCCTGATTGGATCTTTTGTTGTATAGATTCTGTTTTTGTGGTTTTAGTTTGCTGGGGTGTACTTTCTATAGTTTTTAGTTTTTCATTTACCTTTGATTCTAAAATCTTTAGATCGGATCTTAAAACTATAAGTGCTTCTGAATTTAGTTTGGTATCCTCATTTAATGTTTTGATCTTTTTATCCTGTTCGGAAAGGTTTTGTTTTAGGTCTGATATCTCTTTTTTTAACTCGATATTTTGGTTGTTTAGTTCGCTGACACTTTTTTTAAGCAGGGCAATATCATCAGTGGCGCAACCTGAAATAGAAACTATAGCAAACAGTAATAAAATTTTTTTCATTATCTATCCTCCTAAAGGATCAATTTATCCAGGGTGCTTATCATTACACTCATATCAGGCTTACCTATGAATGCGTTTGCTCCAATACCTAAAACCTTTTTTTCATTTTCCTCACTTGCTAAGGATGAGAAAACAACAATCGGTATGTTTTTGAATTTTTCCGATTCCTTAAGCTTTTTTATCAAAAAGGTGCCATCTGCAACTGGCATCTCAAGATCTGTAACTATGATGTTGGGTATCCTTTGATGTACAGCTTCTAAAAGTTTTTTCCCATTTTCGAAGGTTTGTACCTTATAGCCAGCGCTTTCAAGGTTTCTTAGAAGTAGCTTTCTTATAACATCTGAATCCTCAGCTAAGTAGACCAGCTTCTTAGATCGTTTATCGGATAGGGAATAATCTATCTCCACATTAGTCATTTTAGTATTAGGATTGATTTCAGAAACAATCTTTTCGAAATCAAGCAATTGAACCAGTCTTCCATTGATATTCACGACTCCTAAAACAGAGTTTGCCAGATGGAAGTCTGAAATGGAGGAATAATCTTTTATATCTGCCCAGGTCACTCTATGTATTCTTGTGATATCATCGACGACAAAACCGTTATACTGGAGGTTGAAATATGTGATTATAACTTTTGCTGTGGAGGGGTCGTAGTCGTATTTTATGTTTAGCCAATAGGCAAGATTAATGATAGGTATTATTTTGTTTCTCACATTAGCTGTCCCGATTATAGAGGGATGGGCATCTGGTACTCTTATAATTTCTGGAAATTTAATTATTTCTCTGACTTTGGCTACGTTTATACCATAGTAGTTTTCTTTGGTACCTCTTATAATGAATTCTACAACTTCAAACTCGTTGGTACCAACTTCCAGTAATATATTATGATCTAACGCCATAACACCCCCTTTTTATATTTATACCATAGTATTTGATGAATTGCAAGAAAAGTTAAATTATTAATGTATTGCCAGTTTTGATTGGGATAACCCTATCCTTTAACTCATTTTTGAAATGAAAGATAGCATCCAAACCAGTACAATGACCGGTGATTATATATTTTATATCAATACTTTTTATGAAATCTGTTACCATTATTAGCTCTTCTTGGTTACTTTTAAAGAGATGAAATCCACCGATAAGACTTTTTATTTTTTGATTGCCAAATTTTGATAGAAAATCTTTGATAATATTTATAATACCTGCATGGGAACACCCAGTAATGATATTATATCCATCAGGTTCTTGTATTATTAGGTATTGTTCATCAGGAAAAGTATCTTTTACAAAACTACTGTGTGAATAGGTAAAAAGGTTTGTATCAGAGTTAAAAAGTTGAAATCTGAAAATATCTCCTGATAGAAAGATATTGTTAGATAATTGAGTTTTTTCGGTGTTGAAAACAAATCTGGACAGGTTAGACTTATAAAAATCTTTGTCTATACCTATATAAACATAACTAACGTTATCTAATTTCAAATGATCCACAGATATCTTTTCATGACAACATATTTTTTTGTCGATATTAAGATACTTTAAACCACCGGTATGATCGTAATGTCCGTGGCTTAACACGATAAAATCTATTTCTTTAAAATCCAGATTTAGCTTATTAGCATTTTTTATAATAATATCTGTTTGGCCTGTATCAAAAAGTATGACTTTATCAAAAACCTCTAAAACGCAAGCAAAACCATGTTCTGCATAAAAGCCTGCTTTATCCAGATAGTTATCCACAAGGAAGGATATTTTCACGTCATCTCCAGAGGTAACTATTTATAATACTTACTAATGGTATGGTAAATAGACAAGCTATGGTAGTAAAGAAAATTGTTTCCGTGGCTAACTTATCATCTGATCTATATGTTTTTGCCAACATGACTACAGTGGTCATTGTGGGTAGACCAGCAACTATGCTCAGAATACCTCTCTGCACTTCTGGTAAGATATTTTTAAAAAGACCAAAGAGTAACACAGGCAAGATTATCATTTTTGTTAGAACTAATAGATATGAGTGAATATGAGTAAAAACCCCTTTAGGGTTTATGAAACTAAGAGTGGCACCAAGATAGATCATAGTTAAATATTTGCTGGTTCCACCAATACCATAGACAGTATCTGATAAAACTTTTGGTATTTTTATGTTTAACAAAAGCACTACTAAAGCTAGAAACAGAGATATAGTTGTAGGGTTTATCATATTTTTTATGGAGTCCTTTATTGAGTTGGATCCTTGATGTCTACTACACATATACACACCAAAAGTCCACAAAAGCGTCATATCGATTAATGTATAGATAGTTATGGATATCCCTGTAAGGGGGTCTTTGTAAACTTCGTTTATCAATGGAATACCAATGAAACCCATATTACCAAAAGTGATAAGTGGTATGAAGACATTGAAGCTTGTATCCTTTAGGTTAGTTATTTTTGCGATAACAAAACCTATCAAAGGTAATGAAATAAACATAATAGTTACTGCAAGAGCAAATCTAAATGATTTTATCATATCGTTTTTAGATACACCGCTACCAGCTACAACTGAGAATATAAGACATGGTAGAATAATCTTTACTATAAACCTCGCCAGATGTCCCAAACCATCTTCTGTAATTACTTTTGTTTTAGCGGCTATAAAACCTATCAACATTAAAAGTGCAAATAGTATAACCTGGTTTATGATTATAGGTAGGTATTGACTCATCTGATTTTATTACCCCACCATCTAGCTTTTTCAAGAACCTCCTCTTCATCAAAGCTAACTATTTTGCTATCAGACATGATCTCCTTACCACAAACGTATAAGTCGGTTACATTTTCTGTTTTAGCAGAATATATCAAGTGGGAGATGGGGTTGTAAAGGGGGGTTGTAAAACAGTTGTTAAAGGTGATTATTGCAAAGTCTGCATCATAACCCTCTTTTAATTCGCCACAATTTGGTAAATAAAGCCCTTTTGCAGCATTTTTTGTGGCCAAATTTAGTACTTCCTCTGCCTTAAGTACCGTTGGATCGAGGTTTAGGCCTTTATGAAATTTTGCTACAGTGGACATTTCGGATAACAAATCCAGATCATTGTTGCTGGCAGCTCCATCTGTGCCCAATGAAACATTTGCTCCTGCATCGATATACTTTTTAATGTTTGCGAAGCCACTCCCTAATTTTAGATTGCTTTCGAGACAGTGGGAGATGTTTACGTTCTTTTTACCTATTATTTCTATATCTACATCATATAAGTGTACCATATGGGCAACGATAGTCTTTGTATCAAATAAACCTATGTCATTCATCAGTTGGACGGGTGTTTTACCATAATTATTTAGAATATTCTCTACTTCACCAACTGTTTCTGCAAGATGGGTATGTATCAACATATCATATCTTTCAGCATAAGATATACATTTTTTATAATTTTCAGGGGAAACAGTATAAGGGGCATGGGGGGAAAGGGCTATTTTTATTTTAGGATCGTCTTCAAACATCTCTTTTAGCTTTATGGCGTTTGAAAGGTAGTCGTCTATGTTTTTACCAAACTTTGTTGGGAAATCCAAAATACCTGCTCCCAAAACAGCTTTTAAGCCAGATCTTTGAATAGCTTGCCCAATGCTATTGGAATAAAAATACATATCATTAGCGCAGGTTGTGCCAGACCGAATCATCTCTATTGCTGCTAACATCGTGGCATCAAAAACGAATTCTTCGGTCAAATGCTTTGTTTCAGCTGGCCATATATGCTTTTGAAGCCATTCCATGAGGGGGATATCATCTGCAAGCCCACGAAAAAAACTCATTGGTAAATGGGTGTGGGTATTTATAAGACCTGGAATAATTAAAGAGTTTGCCTTGTGGATGATTTTTTCCGCATTTTGTGGTGTTTCTGAGATGGCGATGACTTTGTCAGAAAAAATGAGGTATTTATCTTTTTCTAACCGCCCATTGTAGTATATATAGTTTGCTTTGATAGCTTTTATCATAATATTTACCCCAATATGTCAATTAGTTCCGATGGTTTTTTTATGGTATAGTTGGGTGGAATATGGCTTAATTTGCCGTAACCATAGGTGCAGTAAATAGAATTAATCCCAGCATTAAAGCCGCATTCCACATCCGTGTAGTTGTCCCCGATGATATAGATATTGTCATCATTAAAATTAAACATACTACAAATCTCTTTAACAGGAGTAGGGGAGGGTTTTTTTTCTATGAATGAGTCGCCACCAAACCATTTATCAAATATTAGGTTGAGATTGAAATGATATATTAGATGATTAGTCATTTCGTAGGATTTATTAGATAATATAACCAAATGGTATCTAAGCTTGAGATCTTTTAAAATATCTATGATGTTTGGAAACGGTTGGGTGTGTTCTGTGATTTTTTCTCTATAGATATTACGGAAGAAGGATTCATGTTCTGGTAAAAAGTTTTTTTCTCCAAAAGCACGTTCTACAAGCTTTCTAATGCCATCTCCCACATAAGACTTTGTGATATTGATATCAAAGCTTGGAAAACCAAAGTACTCAAGGGTGATCATCAGGGCGTTGTGAATATCTTTTATTGTATCTAAAACTGTTCCATCAAGGTCAAATATTAAAAGCCCTTTGGTTGAGTTAAGCAATTTTTACATACCCCTGTAATTTTTATTTCCATAGTATCTATAAAACCAGCTTCTACTATATTTAATTTCAACTGATTGTCAATCTCTTTACAATAAGTTTTTGTACAGATTTTACAGGAGAAATGAATGTGATGGTTTTTGTAGCTTTTATTTATACAGTAATGGGTTATGCCTTTGGGGTCTATATCTTTTAATAGCAGCTTTTTATCCTCAAAAAGATGTAAAATTCTGTAAATAGTCGTTTTATCAATATGTTTTAACTTCGAGATTATATCAATGGTAGATGTTGTGTACACATTTTCCAGTATGATTTTAAGAATTTCTGCTCTATTTTTGTTATATTTTATGCCAAATTGTTTTAAAAGTTCATGGACTGTTTCTTCTAACATAGCTAATAGCCACATCCAACATGTAGATTATCGTGGAAAACATTATGATAGTTGCTCCTGTGGATAGGTTTAGTTTGTAAGCTATAAAAAAACCGATAAGGGAGAAACATAAGGAAAGTATGAATGAATATATTATCATGGATATTAGACTCCTACATCTTTTTATGGCTATGTTTTGAGGAATGGTCAACATTGCCATCACCAAAATGATACCTGTCATCTTTATGAGAACAATGATAGCGATCGATATGAATACAAAAATGATAAGGTTTAACATCTTTACATTTATACCTATAACCCGAGCATAATCTCTGTCAAAGGATATTAATACGATTTTGTCATAGAATAGAATAAGGGATATTATAGATACTGTGTTCATAATGGAGGTTATAATGAGATCTTGAGTAGTAATGGTAAGAATGTTACCAAATAGATAGGTCATTAGATCTGCATTATAGCCTGGTGTTAAATCTGTGAGTATTATTCCTAAAGCCATACCAAAAGCCCAAATGATGCTTATCAAAGAGTCTGAAAGAGATTCTTCCCTCTCTGATAACAAACCGATAATCAAGCCAGCAATGGATGAAAAGAGCATAGTGGTCAGTTGAACAGGTAGCCCAAAGTAAAAGGAGAGACCTACTCCTCCGTAGGCTGCATGGGAGATACTGCCTGCTAAGGAAACGATTCTGTTTACCACTATGATACTTCCTATAATTCCACAGAGGGCACTTATTAATACTATTCCCATTAAAGCATTTTTTATAAAGATATAATCAAAAAAATCAAAAGACATTATTAGTACCCCTATTGGTGATATGGGAGATCTCTTCGTTTAAGTATCTGTTAAGATTACAGAGATGGGAATCATGTATCCCATACATAAGGTTTATCATATCATTATTTATATTTGGAGAGTTTAGATAAATGAGCTTTTTGTTTACACATGCTACTGATTTGGCACCAGATGTAACTAATCCCAGGTTGTGGGTTACTAAGATGATAGTCATCTTTTTATTGAGTTGTTCCAGATAAGAAAAAAAACAGAATGTTCCGTAGGGGTCAACATTAGATGTGGGTTCGTCAAGAATTAATAGATCAGGCTCTGATATCAGTGCTCGAGCAAGTAGCACTCTTTGTAGCTGTCCACCAGAAAGTTCAGATATCTTTTTATCTAATATGTCTTGTATATTTAGTTCTAAAACTATCTGTTCTAAATTCGATAAATTGGAGCAGTTTTTAACACCTAAGGTTATAGTCTTTTTGACCGTAATAGGGAAGCTTTTCTTGGTACTTATCTGTTGGGGAACATAACCTATCTTGAATAAACTTCTGTTAAAATGAATATAACCTTTGTTTGGTTTTAATATTCCTAAAATCAGCTTTAAAAGGGTTGTCTTCCCACCTCCATTTGGACCAATGATTATAAGATAATCCTTTTCTCTTACTTCAATGGATACATCCTCAAGTGTCCATTGATTTTCACCTGGGTATTTGAAGTATAAGTTTTCTATTTTTATCATCTTATTGTATATTCTCTGCTATTTTTTTAGCTACTTTTTTTAGATTGTCTAAGACATTATATTCTAATGGGTTTATTTGAATTACATTTGCTTTTAACTCTTTTGATAATAACTCAACTGTGGAGCTCGAGATTTGTGGTTGGATAAAAATTGCTTTTATGTTATTGTCCTTAGCAAGCTTTATGATATCTTTTAATCGTTTTGGTGAAGGTTCTTTCCCTTCGTATTCTATTACTATCTGTTTTAATGAGAACTCCTTTGCAAAGTAACCCCATGCTGGATGGAAAACCAATATGTTTCTACTTTTTTTATCTTTAAGGATTTCTGTTAAATCGATTTTGGTTTGGTCTATCTCTTTTATCAAACTTTTGTAATTGAATTCATAGATTTTCTTGTTATCTGGATCTATTTCTGAAATCGCGTTGTAAGTATTTTCGGCTATAACCTTAAGGTTATCAAACGATAACCAGATATGGGGATCATGGAACAATTTCTTACCATGTTGATGATCGTGATCCCGCATTTCAAGTTTTGTTATATTTTTGTCCATCCTGTAAATCTTAAGATTTGGGTTGTTTTTAAGGATTTTTTTAAGCCAGAGTTCATCAAGACTTGTTTCAAGGCTAAAATAGTATCTTGTGGATGCCAATTCTTTTATGATAGCTGGTTTTGGTTCGTATACATGTGGGTTTGCACCTTGGGGGATAATGGATAGCACTTTCCAATAAGCTCCAGCTATTCTTTCTGTGATGTATTGTTGAGGAAGTATCGTAACTGCTAATGTTTTTGAAGAGGCGTGTATATTCACTGTGCCAATAATTATCATTAAAGAAGCTAAGATAATTCGAAACATTATAGCCTCCTTACTAACTTTTTTTAAAATATGCAACTCAGTTGCAAAAAATGTCAAGATAATATTTATATTTTATTGTAAAATATATTTTAAACTTGTGACCATCTAAAAGAGATGCCAAGATTTAGGTTTGCTCCTTCTTCGGTTGATATAATGAGATCGAAGATTTCATATTTGTTATCAATAAATTTTATTTTTTTCATCATTGATACAAGTTCTTTTTTATTAAGCCATTGGGAGTGGGTTGTAAAAATGAGAAATATGGGGTTATATGCCAATGAGTTAATAGCGTCTATTAACTTTGGAAGATCTTTTTTAAGTGACCATTCCCCTTTAGGACCTCTTCCAAACTCTGGTGGGTCGAAGATGAATGCATTATATTTTTTACCCCTGCGGATTTCTTTTGAAAGGAAAGTCAGCATATCTTCATTTATAAACTTTGCCCCTGAGCTGTTGTAATTGATTTTGAAATTTTCTTTAGCCCAATTTATAGCAGATGAAGAGCCATCAACATGAACTGTTTCATTTATACCGTTTATTGTAAAGAGTGTGGATATGCCTGTGTAAGCAAAGCCGTTTAAAATGGTGATTTTTTCTGAGATATTGTCCGAGATCTTCCTTAAAAATATCCAGTTAGGGTATTGTTCTGGAAATATACCCAGTTGACCAGATGGAGAAAACTTTAGTTTTACAGAGATATCCAAAACATTTATTATCCATTCTTTGTAAATACCTTCGGCAAATTGCCACCCTTTTTCTGCATCAAAATATGCAACTTTTTCATCCCATAACTCAGGATGGTAAGGTTTGTTCGTGGCTATCTGGGATGGCCTATCTACGATATAGGAGCCAAATTGTTCCAATTTTCTCCCATTACCAAAGTCCAACAGTTTGTAATTAAAATTATGGGGGCTTTCGCCCCCTATATTAGTCCACATAATTTAGTCTAAATTTCCCCATTTTGTCGAATTCTAAATATTTATAAATTTCTGTTTTTTTAGGTTCTACTCTTTCATTAAAATATTTAAAATATTCTTCAGGAGTAGGTAATTTACCCAAAATAGCAGCTACAGCTGTAAGCTCAGCAGAACCTAAATACACTCTTGCGCCGTCACCCATCCTATCATCAAAGTTTCTTGTAGAGGTTGAGATAACTGTGCTATTCGACCTTACTCTTGCTTGGTTACCCATGCAAAGGGAACAACCAGGCATTTCTGTCCTTGCACCGATATTTGAATATATGGAGTAGTAACCTTCCCTCATCAATTGAGCAGCATCCATCTTTGTAGGGGGTGTGAGCCAAATCCTCGTGGGGGCTTCCTTTTCCTTTTCCCAAATTTTACCTGCGGCTCTAAAGTGGCCTATGTTGGTCATACAAGAACCTATAAACACTTCATCTATCTTATCTCCGGCAACTTCAGATAGCAGTTTTACATCGTCTGGATCGTTTGGACAAGCCAAGATAGGTTCTTTTATTTCAGAAAGATCTATCTCTATGATAGCTGCATATTCGGCATTTTCGTCTCTGCTAAGTAATTCTGGTTTGGCAAGCCATGCTTCGCAGGCAGCTATTCTCTTTTTAAGTGTCTCAGCATCTTGATAGCCTTCTTCTATCATCTGTTTCATCAGGGCTATGTTACTTTTAAGGAAGTCAGCTACAGACTTTTCAGATAGTTTAATTGTGGCTGCTGCTGCAGATCTCTCAGCGGCTGCATCTGTAAGCTCAAATGCCTGTTCCACTGTCAAATCTGGTAAGCCTTCCATTTCGAGGATTCTACCATTGAAAACATTCTTTTTACCTTTTTTAGCTACTGTTAATAGCCCTTGTTTGATGGCTACATAAGGTATGGCATTTACCACATCCCTAAGGGTAATACCTGGATTTAGCTGACCTTTAAACTTTACTAAGACCGATTCTGGCATGTCAAGGGGCATGAATCCCAATGCACCAGCAAATGCCACCAAACCAGAACCTGCAGGGAAGGAGATGCCTATAGGGAATCTTGTATGGGAATCACCACCTGTACCAACAGTATCGGGTAATAAAAGTCTGTTGAGCCATGAGTGAATTACACCGTCTCCTGGCTTTAACGATACACCGCCTCTTGCGATGATAAATCCTGGCAGTGTCTTGTGCATCTTCACATCAGCTGGTTTTGGATATGCAGCAGTATGGCAGAATGATTGCATAAATAGCTCTGATTGGAACCTCAAACATGCTAACTCCTTAAGCTCGTCTGCTGTCATAGGTCCCGTTGTATCTTGTGAGCCTACAGTGGTCATCTTTGGCTCACAAGCAGTACCGGGTAACACTCCAGGAAGACCACAAGCTTTACCAACGATCTTTTGAGCCAGAGTGTATCCTTGACCAGGTTTTGGTACAGGATTTTCAGTTTTTACAAAAAGATCAGATTCGTCAAGACCTAAAAATGCCCTTGCTCTATTTGTGAGGGCTCTACCAATTATAAGGTTTAGTCTACCACCAGCTCTGAATTCATCCTTAAGAGTAGCTGGCTTTAGTTCGAATTTTGTTAGTAGTTCTCCGCTTTCTTTTCTAATTTCGAGTTTTTCTGTATCTATTATGATTACATCACCAGTTTTCATGTTTGAAACATCACACATAATCGGAAGACCACCAGAATCCTGAGTGGTGTTGAAAAAGATTGGGGCTATGAGACCTCCTATGATTATGCCACCTCTTCTCTTGTTTGGTACATAGGGTATGTCCTCTCCAATATGCCACATTACAGAGTTGCATGCTGATTTTCTTGAAGAGCCTGTACCAACAACGTCACCCACAAAAGCTACTTGATAGCCTTCAGCCCTAAACTGTGCCATGATGGCATTACCACCTGGGAACCTTGTTTCACCCATAGCTAAGGCATGCAATGGTATATCAGGTCTGCTAAAGGCATGTTTTGCAGGAGAGAAATCATCTGTGTTGATTTCTCCATCTACTTTGTAGACTTTCACTTTTATCTGCTTAGGTAGATCAGGCTTAGAGGTAAACCATTCACCATTAGCCCAAGATTCGATAACCTCTTTCGCATACTGATTGGTTTTTGAAAGCTCAGCTACTTCATCAAAGGCACCGTAAACCAATATTACATTTTTCAGAGCATTAGCTGCTGCTTTTGCCAAAGAAGGGTCTTTTAATGCTTCTACCAGTGGTGATACGTTATAACCACCGATCATTGTTCCTAACATAAATATAGCATCTTCTTTGGATACAATGGGTGATTTGGTTTCACCTTTTATGATCTTTGAAAGCCAATTGGCCTTTACTTCAGCGGCGGGATCAACACCTGGGGATACTCTATCTCTTAAAAGTGAAAGCAAAAATTCTTCCTGACCTTTCTCAGGGTTTTCTAAAGCTTTGCAGACTTCTTGGGTCATTTCTGGTGAAAGTGGTAAAGGTGGGATGCCCATTTTTTTTCTTTCTTCCACGTGATTTAAATATTGATTAAACAGTTCCCTCATTTTTGTACCTCTCTAATTTTGTATTCTGTATACAATTTTTATACATCTTAAATTTAGATTTGTCAAAAGAATTTTTGCAAATTAAAACATTCTTTGAAATTTTACAGTATTTTGTTTCTTTTGTTTATTATTATAAGATTCAATTAAATAAATAGGAAAAATCAATGGTTTTAGTTTGTTTTTGCCGATATTTTTCTCTCGACAAAATTATAAATTTGTAATAAAATAACACTGTTATCAAATTTAAAAAAAATGAAAGGGGTGAACTATGGCTACACCTGAGTTTTTTTACCAGGATCCATTCCCTTTGGGGCCGGATAAAACAGAATACAGACTCTTATCAAAGGAAGGGATAACGGTAACAGAGTTTGAAGGTAAACCTATTCTGAAAATTGATCCAGAAGTATTAACATACCTGACAAATCAGGCATTTAGGGATGTTTCCTTTTTGCTTCGCAAAGAACACAACGAAATGGTGGCTAAAATCCTTTCTGATCCTGAAGCATCTCCAAACGATAAAGGGGTAGCCCTTGCTTTTCTTAGGAATGCAGAGGTCTCTGCAAAGTTTGAGCTTCCCTTTTGCCAGGATACAGGAACTGCAACTGTGGTTGCTAAAAAGGGGCAGCAGGTTTGGACTGGAGTAAATGATGCTGAATATATTAGCAAAGGTGTATATAAAACTTACACAGAGGAAAATTTAAGGTACTCCCAAACGGTAGCTCTTGATATGTATACAGAAAAGAATACTGGTACTAATTTACCTGCTCAGATTGATATTTATGCTACAGAAGGTATGGAGTATAAATTTCTTTTTGTTGCAAAAGGTGGTGGTAGTGCAAACAAGACTTATCTTTATCAGGAGACAAAAGCGCTTCTTACCCCAGAAAAGCTTGAGAAGTTTTTGATCGAAAAGATGAAAACGATAGGTACGGCTGCATGTCCTCCCTATCACTTGGCTTTTGTTATAGGTGGTACTAGTGCAGAAGCATGTTTGAAGACTGTGAAGTTAGCTTCCACTAAATATTATGATGAATTACCTACGACAGGTAATGAGCATGGACGGGCTTTCAGGGATATTGAATTAGAAGAAAAATTGTTAAAAGCAGCCCAGCAGTTAGGTATTGGTGCCCAGTTTGGTGGAAAGTATTTTTGCCATGATGTAAGAGTAATTAGATTGCCAAGACATGGTGCTTCTTGTCCAGTGGGTATGGGGGTATCATGTTCTGCTGATAGAAATATAAAAGCCAAAATAAACAAAGATGGTATATGGCTTGAAGAGCTTGATAGGGATCCGGGCAGATTGATCCCGCCACAATATAGGGGTAAACATAGTCATGGAGTAAAAATAGACCTCAATAGACCGATGAAGGAGATTTTGGCGGAGCTTTCCAAATACGAGGTTGCCACACCGTTACTTTTGACCGGGACACTTGTGGTAGCTAGGGATATTGCTCATGCTAAGTTCAAAGAGCTTATAGATGCTGGCAAAGGTGTGCCCCAATATTTAAAAGATCATCCGGTATACTATGCAGGTCCAGCTAAGACGCCAAAGGGTAAGCCATCTGGTTCGTTTGGGCCTACAACTGCTGGTAGGATGGATTCGTATGTGGAGCTACTACAATCCCACGGTGCTTCGATGATCATGATAGCAAAAGGGAACAGAAGTCAACAGGTGACCGACGCGTGTAAAAAGTATGGGGGGTTCTATCTTGGTTCTATAGGAGGTCCTGCAGCTTTACTTGCTGAGGAGAATATAAAGAAGGTAGAGTGTATAGATTTTCCTGAGTTTGGAATGGAAGCTGTTTGGAAAATAGAAGTGGTAGATTTTCCTGCATTCATCCTTGTAGATGATAAAGGGAATGATTTTTTCAAGAAATTAGGGTTATAATTTAAAGGGGGCATAGCCCCCGATTTTTTTGAGGTAATAATGAGTGAAATTATAGTTGCACTGGATTTTGGTGATTTTGAAGATGCTAAAAGGATTATAGATAACACATGTGAGCTGTTATCCTTTTATAAGGTAGGTCTTGAAAGTTATATATCTTGTGGAGAGAGGTTAATTGGATACTTAAAGGATAAGGAGAAAAAGATCTTTCTTGATCTAAAGTTTCATGATATACCAAATACTGTTAGTTCGGCTACCATTGCATGTATGAAATTTGGTGTGGATATGATTAATATGCATGCGCAGGGTGGAATTGAGATGATGATGATCACTGTGGATAGAGTTAGCTCTTATTGTGGTGAGCATTGTATAAAAAAACCACTGTTAATTGCTGTAACCCTCTTAACATCACTTGATGATGGATATTTAAGAGATTATAAAATAGGTTTTAATTCTTCTGAAGAGTATGTTTTAGATTTGGCTAAAAAATCTAAGCTTGCTGGACTTGATGGTGTTGTCTCTTCGCCCAAAGAGACAGTGTTGATAAAAAAGGAACTGGGTAAAACTTTTCTCACTATTACCCCTGGTATTAGACCGGCTTATGAACAGATGGGGGACCAGAAAAGGGTCATGACCCCAAAAGAAGCTAAACAGGTTGGTACCGATTTTATGGTGATTGGTAGACCTATAACAAAGGCTAAAGACCCAAAAGGGGCAGTAATAAAAATTTTGGAGGAACTAAATGACTGAAGATCAGATTTTAGACGTTTATAAAAGGCATGGGGCTTTTTTGACAGGTCATTTTCTTTTGTCTTCTGGTTTGCACAGTGATACCTACCTTCAAACGGCTTTGGTGATGCAGTATCCAGTTATTGCAGAATCGATTATAGGTGAGTTGGTCAAAAGAGTCTATGATATAAACTTTGATACAGTTTTAAGCCCAGCTATCGGAGGTATAAGGTTTGGATACGAGTTTGCAAGACTTTTAAGAAAAAGAGCTATTTTTGCCGAAAGAGAAAATGATGTTATGACATTAAGGCGTGGTTTTACAATTAAGGCTGGAGAAGCCATTATGATAGCTGAAGATGTTGTAACAACAGGTAAGTCTACTATGGAGTGTGTAAAGGTTGCAGAGGATAACGGTGCCCGTGTTGTAGGTATCGTTTGCATGATTGATAGAAGTGGCGGAGAGGTAGATTTTCCTTATCCATTCTTTCCTCTCGTAAGAGTAAAAGTGGGTACATTCAAACCAGAAGAATGTCCTATGTGTAAACAGGGCGTACCTCTCGTAAAACCGGGTAGTAGAAAAAATATATAGTAAGGAAAGGTTGAATCCTTTCCTTTTTTTATACTATCCACTCATGGGGGTTTTTAGGTTGGAGTACCAATTTTATTCTATTGTAGAGAGGAGCTTTCTCCAGTAGCTTATCATCGGAGTACAGTTCAAAATAGATTTCTATTTCCTTATTTTTATAATTATCTTCTATCTTAAAAAGAAGTTCTAAATCTGTGTCTAATCTATAGTCTATTAGCGTTAGAATATTAGAATAGTTTTCTGGATGTCTATTTTTTAGTGATAGTTTTATAAGGGTATCATCGACATTGATTTTTAGAATGATATCTTCTTTATGGGTATGGATCAGAGAAAAGTTTCCAGAAATGTATATAAAAAGATATTCGTCATTGAACCCCCATTTCATTTTTTTTAGGTAATTAGCATCTGTGTGCATAGATGACATATCATACTTGAGGTCTATTTCACCAGAACCTAAATATTCCAGTTGGGATAGTTTACCATCGAAGTTTGTGTGTATTTCTGAAGATGGATTTTTTATCTTCATTTTTTTGTGGAATTTTTTTATGGGTTCAAAAAGCTTTTGGGGGATAGTGATATTTAGATTTTTATAAACGTTTATTAGGTGTTTTCTAAAAAGGTAATCCAAAACATCTGCTTGTTCGGTGTAATGATCGTCACCAAACCACCAAAACCAATCGCTACCTTCTGCTATGTGGATCTCCTTTTCTATCTTCTCGATTTGTTGTTCTAATAGATGTGGTTTCGATGTATAGTAATCTTGTATTGCTTGGTATAAAGATTTCCATGCTGCATTTTTCTCTTCGTGACCCATCCATGTTAAAAAATTCCCATTAATCCATGATCCGGCAGCTATAGACGTTATCGTTCGTTCCGGAATATCTTTATTCTTTATGGCATCAGTAAAGGTGATTGTTTCAATCCATTCCGAAGTTGATATCCTTTGATATAGTTGTTCAAAGAAGTTTCTTGCGTTATTTTTATAAAATTCCCAAGCATTTTCACCATCAAGTATGACAGAGACATGTGGGGAAAAGTCAGATAATTCATAAATTTCTTTGAGATGCTGGATAAAATCATCTGCAGCTTTTTCTGGATCTAAGTTAGCATAAACAAATCCTATCAAATCACTTAACTTTTTATCCCTGAAAAAGATATTTATTCGTTGTTCACCTTTTTGGTAAATGTATTTCTTATATAGGAGGGGTCTATCTGTAAGGTTTTGCAGATTTATATGTAAAGTTCTTGATAAAATGTCTTCGTCGCTTGCCATCCATTTAACGTTATGTTTTATAAATAGCTCAGCTGTTTTTGTGCTTACTGAGCCTTCAGCAGGCCAAAACCCAGAAGGTTTAGTTCCAAATATATTGTTAAACAACTCTATTGCTTTTGATAAATGCCATTCAGCGTCATTATCTAAAGGGTAACAGTTTTCAGGTAAGGCAATATCCGGTAGAGCTTCATGAAACGATATGGGATCAATAAGGAGAGGTAGAATAGGGTGGTAGTATGGTGTTGTTGAGATTTCTATGGAGCCTATTTCATAAAGTTTCTTGTAATAAGGCAATATATAATGGAACTTTGATTTTAAAATATCTAATAGCTGTTGTTTTTCTTCTTCGGTATAGTATCTATCTTTTTGAATAAGTTTTTTTATAAAGCCAGATTCTTCTCTTATAAATGTTCCCGTCCATGAGAGAAGAAAATGAACCTGAAGATCCAGTAATTCTGTTAGACTGACATTTTGTTGCCTTTCATTTTTAAACTTATAATATAACTCTTTGTATCTAACAGAAGCTGATATCATGTTTTTTTCATTTGCCCAGAAAAGAGAAGGGAGAATAGAAAGTTTTTCATCCTCTGTTAGTATTATTGTAGGCTTTGATATCATTTTTAAAAGCATATCTTTTGCTATGTCTTTTGAGAGATCTATTATTTGTTCTATAAGAGAAGGAACTAAGTTAAATACACCTCTTATGTTATATATTTCATAATATCTTACCATTTCTAAGTAATCTTTTATACCATGAAGAAAAACCCATGGCAGATGATATTCTCCAGTTTCATCATCTTTGTAATAAGGTTGATGCATGTGCCACAGGAAAGTCAGATAGAGTTTTTTCATCTACTCTTCAATCCAGTCGGTTATCTTTGTTCTGTACTCTTCCATCAATTCATTTTTAGATTCCTCATCCACTGTTTCCACATATAGATGGACATTTGCAGAATACTGGTCAGGAATCATAAGTACATATCCTTTATTCTTAAATATTATTTTAACCCCATCCACATACGATGCTTCTTTATCCATAGCATCTTCACTCATCTTTCGCATTATAAAACCTTTTTTGCTGTATGGACAATTTATTATAAGATGCGCAAAGTGATATTCAGGAATCATCTGGGAGATCTCCGATAGCTTTTTGCCTGATTTGGCTAGTAATTCTAAGAGTTTTATGGAGTTAAACATGGCATCGGGACTGAGCATATACTTAGGAAAAGTTAAAAGCATGGATATGGAACCTATGAAGTCAAATTCCCTTAAAAACTCAGCTTTTAAACCGGTGGATCTGCCTCTTATGATATCGATGTTTTTTGTTTTACCATCAAGGATTGTAGGAACCATAATTGGAAGATATACTTTGTGTTTCTCACTGGATAACATATCCATTAACATTATAAATATTAGAGTAAGCTTTTCTGGTGAAATGATTTCACCATCATCACTTAATACCTGTAGTCTTTCACCATTTTGGAAAATAGCAATACCTAAATCTGCATTGAGCGTAAGCAATATTTTTTTGATTTCGTCAAGTTTGTTTTGAATTTCTCTATAGTTTTTTGAAAGCTGTTTTTCGTTTTGATATGCGTTTAACACTATAGCTTCTACTCCTAACTCCATCAAAATGTTTGGAAATATGTGAGTAGTGGTTCCATTCATAAGATCCACTACGATCTTGAACTTGTGTCTTTTTAAATAATCAGCGTCAACATTGTTTAGAACATGTTTTATGTAGGATGTTTCGATATCATGAACTTCTATAATTTTACCTATATCATCATAAGAAGCTCTTCTGAAGTTTTCTCTAAAAAAAGTCCTCTCAACATTTTTTTCAAAATTAGAGTCGATGGGTAAACCGTTGATATCTGAAAATTGGATTTCTGTATAAATGGAGCTTGTAAGGGATTGTCTAAAATGGACGCTCATAGCATTTTTGGAAATTTTTTGGATATATTTGGTTACAGGGATTGCGGTCATTCTCAGATCAACTGCATTTACCCCTGTGGACAAAATACCTCCTAAAAAAGCTCTCTTAAGCATTCTTGAAGCGCTATGGTAATCTCTACTTAGTAGTATTGTAGAATCTTTTGGCAAGCTACTTCCAAGAGCAGCACCTAATTTAGCACACAACTCAGGTGATAGTTCCACATTGGTTTGGGCACTCACTACACCCCCTTCAAAAATAGACTTTTTCCACTTATCACCCCAAATCAGGTTACTACTTAAAATGGAATCTTCTTCTATTTGTTTATTTGGCCAGATCATAATATCTTTCTCGAATACTACATAGTTACCGATTTCTGTATTTTCTGCTACAATACCACCTAAATGGATCTGGACACCCCTACCAACTATGACACCATTACAAAAAACGGCATTCTTTATGTGACAATTACTACCAATTCTCACATTGTCCCAAATTATGCTGTTTTCTATTATTGTATTGCGTCCTATCTCCACATTGTTACCTATTGTACTGTTTTTTATGACTGTATCGGAGTTAATTAAGACGTTGTTACCTAAAACTACAAAACCCTCTAACTTTGTTCCCTCATAGGATACATTGTCACCCACGTAAACATGTTCAGATATTTTTTTGCCCTTTATTGGTAGTTTTACTAAGCCGTTTACTATATCTGTCAATACATCCCTGTAAGATGTGGGGTTGCCCACATCTCTCCAATAGCCTTTTGCATTGAAACCATATAGTTCTATACCTTTGCTCATCATTAATGGGAAAAGATCTTTTGAAAAATCAAAGTTTGCTTTCTCTGGGATTAATTTAAGGACATCTCTTCTTAATACATAAATACCTGTATTTATGGTGTCGCTAAAAACTTCACCCCATCCTGGTTTTTCTAAAAATCTCAATATTTTCCCATCTTTATCGGTAATAACTACTCCAAATTGTAATGGATCATCTACTGAAGTTAGGCATATTGTGGCTTGTCCACCTTTGGTATAGTGGTAGCCTATTATCTCATTTAAATCAAAATCTGTAACAAGATCACCACTTATTACTATGAAATCATCATCCAGAAATTTTTCCCCCTGTTTTACAGCGCCAGCTGTGCCGTAATCGTCATCCGGTAAAACATAATGTATTTTTACTCCAAATCTTTTTCCATCTTCAAAATATTCCCTTATCACATCTGGCATAAAATATAAAAGGATTACAACTTCGACGATACCAGCCTTTTTGATATGATCTAATATATATTCCATCATTGGAACATTTAATACTGGTATCATAGGTTTTGGTAATGAGGTGGTTAAAGGTTGAATCCTCGTTCCGAATCCCCCTGCCATAATTACTGCTTTCATAGTACCTCCTTAATTTTATTAACTTTCCCAGACAAAAAGGTTGTCTTCAAACTCATTGTAATTATATTTGTATTTAGGGAATATTCCAAAAGCAAACCTTATTTTTCCAGAACATGTTAACCGTATATCCTTTGAAAAGACGGCAGTCCCGTTTTCTGCACTTTTCAGATCGAGTTGAATAAATTTTGGGTCATCAAACTCTAATTTTGGACAATTAGTATCGGATATGACACAGACATTTATGTAAGAGGGATCAAGATCATCTGTGAATACCTCAGCATAGAAACGGGCATTAGAACCTAAATAGAGGTTTTCAGCTATGATGTCTGTTTTTATAAATTTTACCTTGTGCCATTTTGTATAAAATTCATGGCGTAGGTTTATAAATTTGTCAAGTTCTTCATAGTTGTTTTGGGAGAATTCATTGAATATTTCATGAAGTGGTACATAATATTTTTCATGGTATTCCATAACCATTCTTGAAGTAGAAAATTCAGAACAGCCAACGTAGATGGAGTTTTTCATCATCTTGATCCATTCTCTTGGTATCCCTGATCTATCTTTTGTGTAAAAAAGTGGTACGATTTCATTTTCTAACTTATCGTAAAGCTCCTGTCCTTCTACAAAGTCTTGATACTTTGGATCTGTGTATTCTTCGCCAGCTCCTATAGACCAGCCATTGTTCCCTTTATAACCTTCGACCCACCATCCATCTAAAACAGAGAAGTTCAATGCTCCATTTATGGCGGCTTTCATACCACTTGTTCCGCTTGCCTCCATAGGTCTTCTTGGATTGTTGAGCCAAACGTCAACACCCCTTACCAAATATTTAGCGACCTGAATATCATAGTCTTCTACAAAAACTATTTTTTCTCTAAATTCAGGTTTTCTGGAGATATGGTAGATCTTTTTTATAATCTCTTTACCTTCTGTATCCTTTGGGTGAGCTTTACCTGCTATGATTATCTGAACTGGCATCTTGGGATTATTTAGAATCTTGCTGAGTCTTTCTTCATCACTGAAAAGTAGATAGCCTCTTTTGTATGTGGCAAATCTTCTGGCAAAACCTATAGTTAATATGCCTGGGTTTAGAATTTCGTTGGCTTTTATAATTTCTGAATAAGAACCACCCCTTTTCCTTATGGACTCTATGGTTCTTTTACGTATAAACTCCACAAGACGTGTTCTTAAAATATTTTTAGCCTCATATAGTTCAAGGTCGGGGATATCCTCTACATTTGACCACACTGATTTTTGATATGGTCTCAGATACCAATTTTCTCCTAAGTATCTATTAAACAGGACTTTTATTTCATCTGCAAGCCACGTTTGTAAATGGACGCCATTTGTTATGTGGCCCACAGGAACGAATTGTTCACTCACATTTTGCCATAAGATATTGAAAATCTTTCTTGAAACCTTTCCATGTAGTTTACTAACGCCATTTCTAAACAAACTACATTTTGTAGCACATATAGCCATAGAAAATGGTTCTGAGTTGTTATTAGGATTGACTTTGCCCAATTTTAGTATTTCATCGATCGGTAATGGAGTGTTGTTGTATATTGGTCCAAGATGTTTATAAATTGCATTATTATCAAAGACATCAAAGCCAGCAGGAACAGGTGTGTGAGTGGTGAAAAGAGTTGTATATTTTACCATATTAAATGCTTTATAAAAATGCATCCCTTCTTCCATATAATCTTTTATCCTTTCTACTAATGCAAATGCTGGGTGACCTTCGTTTATGTGAAATACAGTTGGCTTTATACCTAATTTCTTTAGGGCTCGTACCCCTCCTATACCCAAAACTATTTCCTGCTTAATTCTCATTTCGTGTTCGCCATCATAAAGTTTTCCTGTGATCACTTTATTTTCCGGAAGATTGTCGTCAATATCAGTGTCCAATAGAACCAGTCTAGAAAAGCCAAGATGTACAAGCCATACTTTTGCTTTTATAACAGAATTATAGCTTGGAATTTCCACAAATATATGTTCACCATTTTCATCTTTTGCTTCTACTATGGGCATTTTGTAAAATTCGTTGTAAGGATAGGTTTCCAGTTGCCAACCGTCAGAATTTAAATACTGGTGAAAATATCCATTTCTATATAGAAGTCCTACCCCGATAAAAGGTATTCC
>JAOAHS010000062.1 GCA_026415135.1 Calditerrivibrio sp.
TAATACTTCTTCGTAGTTTGGTTCTGAAGTGATCTCAGGTACCAATTGTTTGTAAACTACTTTACCATTTGTATCCACGATGAAGATTGCCCTTGCCAAAATACCTGTAAGGGGGCCTTCATCTATAAGAACACCATAAGAGATACCAAACCTTTTATTTCTGAAATCTGAGCCCACTGCGATATTAATACCCTCTGTGGTACAAAATCTTTTTGCAGCAAATGGTAGATCCATAGAGATGATGGTTGTATCGACATTTTCCAGTTTTGCCACTTCTTCGTTAAACTTTCTTGCTTCTGTAGCGCAAACTGGTGTGTCAAGAGATGGAACAGAAATCAGGAGTTGAACCTTATCCTTTTTCCCTCCTACAACCTTTTCTGACAGATCTGATAATACCACTTTACACTCTGGGGCAAAATCTCCCACAGAAATTGTTTCGCCGGTGAGCTTAACATCATTACCTTTTAATTTTACTGTGACCATTTTATCCTCCGTTTCATTTTAGTGACTGAGAAACTCTTTTTCGAAGATTTTACTAATATTATTGAAATCTTCATTTTTGTAAAGATCTAATGTGATAAATTCTTCACCAAACGTTTTTTTTATGAACGATGGGATATCTTTGTAGTTAAAAAATTTAATACAGTTTACAACTGGATCTCCATGAAGATGCCTTGTTTTTTTGCTAAACTTTTGGGGGATTATACTCATATTGATAAACTCGTTTATGAGGGTTTCCATGGGGGATAATGTATGAAATGAAAGGGTATCTATTTTCCCACAATTTTTTTCTGTAAAGGTACAAAGGGTGTTAATGAAAACCCTTAGATGGTTTATGGTATCAAGTTCATTTTGACTTATATAAATATTTACATCTTTATTTCTAAAGATGTTAAAAAGTCTTTGTTCATTTCTAAAGCTCAGCTTAACAAGTAATTCCAGAGGGATTCTATCTATTAGCTCATTTCTGCTTTTAAGGTTTAGGTTTTGATCTACTATGCCCAGTACCTTTAAACTGGCAATAGTTCTTAGTAAAGCGGTTAGTAATATTGAGTCAGGGTTGCTCAGGTTGTCCTTGATTATTAGCTCTGTAAGATCAGCGCTGATGTCTATAATAGGATTTTTTCCAACATTTATGAACTCCATAATTTTTATATCTTCTACAATATATCGGCAGTTTAGATGGTATAGTTTGCCAGAGGAACTAAAATAGCAATCAGAAAGATTATCTAAAGGTATGCTCAGAGCATTGTCTTTAATGTTAGAGACTAATCTAAAGAAAGATAAAAGATCTTTTGGGTGTTCATAAGGGGAAACAATTTCACAAAAAAGTCCATTTAAATCGATCTTGTGATACGTTATTAGATTTAACAGAATATCTCCAGCACCCATACGATCATCTGTGATGATCAATAACCGTTCAGCATTTTTTACACCTATTTTGTTGTATAAGAAATCAGCAAACTTTATATCATTTATAAAAGAGATGAGCTTTTCGGAGGTCTTAACAAACCCTTCTCCAGAGATATTATCGATACTAGGCGAATAGGTAAAATACTTGACTCCTTGAGGGTATTGGACAAGTATTACACCATCAACCGGATCGTAAGTTTCTTCGTTAGGTGACAAATCTTCGTTCTGTTTTAGCACTGAGACATTTTCCTGGGGTTTGTTTTCTTGATTAACCTCTTTTTTTCTGGGTGTTACTTTGATTACTTGGGGTTTTATGATATCTTCTAAGAGTGTATCTTGAGCTTTTGTGGGGTCAGTATTTTTTGCCGATTCTATCTCTTTTTTATCTAATGAGTCAGCTTTTTCTTCTGATTTAACACTGGGTTTTTTCTTTATCGAAACGATCTCTGTGTCCACATCGGGACTGCGGTAAAATTCTGTGGTGTCGACGAGGATGTCACTTTTTACTTCATATTGGCATGCTAATCTAAAACCTGCATCTATGCTTATGGGTGCAAGGATAATGTTGTCTTTTTTAGAGGGTTTGTTTATTGGTTTGCCATCTGCAGATACTATTCTCACTTTGCATTTGCCGCATTGACCACTACCTTTACAGAGTGAAGGTACAGCAATACCGTTTTGAACAAGGATTTCATAGAGATTGGTGCCTCCACGCACCTCTATCGTTATGTTGAGATTTTTTATTATTACCTTGTATTTTTTACCACCAAAAAACATCACTATAGTATCTGCCCTAAAAACTGTTTTAATCTATCGTTTTGAGGATTTGAAAATATCTCCTCCGGTTTACCCATTTCAACGATGTTTCCTTCATCCATAAATACGATTCGATCTGAAACCTCCCTTGCAAACCCCATTTCATGGGTTACAACTACCATTGTCATACCTTCTTTGGCTAACGTTTTCATAACATCCAACACTTCTCCAATCATTTCTGGGTCAAGTGCACTTGTGGGTTCATCAAAAAGCATTATCTTTGGTTTCATTGCAAGTGCTCTGGCTATGGCTACCCTTTGTTGTTGTCCGCCGGATAGCTGGGAGGGATAACTGCTACCCCTATCACCTAATCCTACTCTTTTTAAAAGTTGAAGAGCGATCTCTTCAGCTTCCTCTTTTTTCATCTTTTTTACCACCCTTGGTGCTAAAGTAATGTTTTCCAGTGCAGTTAGATGAGGGAAAAGATTGAATTGCTGGAATACCATCCCAACTTCTTCGCGGACTTTGTTTATATTTGTTTTGCTGTCGGTCAACTCTATGCCGTCAATTACGATCTTCCCACCATCGATGGTTTCAAGATGGTTTAATGTTCTTAAAAAAGTCGATTTACCAGAACCGCTGGGACCGATTATGACTACAACTTCACCTTGCATTATTTCTATGGAAACACCTCTGAGGGCTTTTACACCGTTTGCATAGGTTTTTATTACATTTTCTGCTTTAATGATAACTTTGTTTTCTCTAATCACTGGCGGCAAGTCTCCTTTCTAATACTTGTACTAAAAATGATAATCCAGATGTAAGTAGTAAGTACATCATAGCCACGACAAACCAGACTTCAAAAGGGCTAAAAGTGGTAGATACTATTTCTCTACCAGCTTTTGTAAGGTCTGTAATGGAGATCACTGAAACCAGAGATGAATCTTTGATAAGGGATATAAACTGTCCAGCCATGGGTGGCAATGTTCTTTTTAAAGCCTGTGGCAAGATTATGTATCTCATCGCTTGGAAGTAGTTCATCCCTAAGCTGCGGGATGCTTCCATCTGTCCTTTTGGTATCGATTGTATACCTGCTCTTACTATCTCAGCGATATAGGCACCAGCAAAGATGGCAAGGGCAGCTATACCTGATGTTATTCTATCAAGCTGGAAAACTGTTCCGATGAAGAAATAAAATATAAATATCTGCACCAGAAGTGGTGTGCCCCGTATAAGCTCTATGTAAGTTATTGCAAGCTTTTTTAGAGCAATGTTGGATGATATTCTACATAACCCTGTGATGATCCCTATAAAAATTGCAATTACGATGGATACAAAAGATATATAAAGGGTGTTCCAGAGCCCTTCGGTCAACGGTCCAATCTTATATACCTTTTTACTTGCTACGATATCACCTTCGTATACATCAGTACCATCTGTTAAGATACTGGTGTCGTACTCGGATATTTTTTTAACCTCTTTACCATCTTTACTTTTGATTACTATAGTCTTCCCTTCAAAGGTAAGGACACCTTCGAAAGGTGCCCTGATATCTACCTTTTCAGCACTTATGATATAAGATGGGACCCTTTCCCATCTCCATATATAATCAACTTTTTTCGTTGAATAGTATACAAAATACACTATAGAACCTAAAATAGCAATAAATACAATATTCCATAAAAAATTGTTTTTCTTTTGTCTAAGCATGTTTTATCTGTTTTTCTCCTATTGAACTTCTTTCAGCCAATCGGTTGATTTAAACCATTTGTTGTATATGGCTTCGTATCTACCATCACCTTTTATTATCATTAAAAAGTTATTAAGCCAATTCAGAAAGTCTGGATCACCTTTATTTATAGCCCAAGCAAGGGGTTCGTAGGTGAAAGGTTTGTCAAGGAAGACAAGCTTATCTTTATGCTGTGCATAAAAAATAGCATTGTAGGGTAGATCGTAAACAAAGGCATCAGCTTTGCCGTTTATTACTTCCATAGCAGCTTCCTGTTCAGTCTCGAAAAGTCTGAGCTTAGCCTTTGGCATCAATTTTTTTGTTGCAAAATCTGCAGTTACACCAAGTTTTGTTGTTATAGTGTATTTGGGATCGTTGAGGTCTTTATAGCTTTTAACCTTTCCAGCTAAGTCTTTTTTCAGCAGTATAGTTTGTCCTACAACTATGTATGGTTCTGAGAAATTGACCTGCATGTTTCTTTGGGGTGTAATAGTCATACCTGACATAATTATGTCAAATTTGTTAGTAAGTAATGCTGGGATAATGCCATCCCATGCTGTGTTGACCAGTGTCAACTTCACACCCAGCTCTTTTGCCATCTCTTTAGCAATATCCACATCAAAGCCTACTATGTTCCCCTTTTTATCTTTCATTTCAAAAGGCATATATCCAGCTTCTAAACCAACCCTAAGCTCTTTCTTTTTGATGATGGCATTGAGGGTAGATTTCTCCCAGATAGCCATATCTGCTGACATTGCAAAAGATACAAAAAATAAGCTGAATAACACTAAAAATAGCTTTTTCACAGCTACCTCCTTTTATTTAATATGATTTCCCTTCGTCTAAAAGCTCATTTATTACCATCTGGGTACCACATTCTGGACATTTCGGGATATCCTCTTTTGGAATATAAATTATCGAAAGATACCCACATTTGGGGCATTTAACTTCGATGGCCTCAATCCTTTCGTTATCATATTTCCCCATTGGTAACTCCTGCTTTTTGAGAAACTTTATTACAAATAAAATAACATTTCAAGTAAAACTTTACTAAGCTGGGTTTTACTATTAGGCTTCAGTTTTCCCGGACATGTACATGAAGCTACTGATGTCGTAGTTAGCAGACTTTAAGTCTGATACTGCGTTGTTTATATCGTTTTCATTGCCACTGATGCGGATTACTACATCCCTTTTTGATTGATCTTTTAGGAAAAAGGTAGCAAGGCTAATTATGTTTAGGTTGTGTTGCTTTATGATTTTAGCCATCTCTGCGATAGCTCCTGGTCTATCGTCTAGTATAATACTTATGCGGGCCCCAGGTATCCTCATCCCCATGGCTTCGACAAAAACATCAAAAACATCTATTGCCGTAATAACACCCAAAAGATCCCCCTTAGCATCTACAACGGGTAGTCCACCAATTCTTTTATCCCTGAGTATAAGGGCAGCTTTTTCTATAGGATCTTCAGGAGAGACTGTGATAACTTTTTTGGTCATTACATCTTTTACTGGGGTTTCCGCAAGAATGTTGTGCATTTCGTAAATGTCAAGGGTGCTGGCTTTCGAGGGTGAAAAGGTTTTTATATCTTTTTCTGTAATGATACCTAATAGCTTTTTCCCTTTAGCTACAGGAAGGCGTCTGATCTTATTTTCCCTCATAAGGTGCATTGCATCAAGGACGGTATCGTCGGGATCTATGGTGATAATATCTGTAGTCATCCAATCTTTGATAAGCATATCGAACCCCTTTTTATTCTTTTTTCCATTCTCTCTTATCTATAATCTCATTTTTTTCTATTTCGGATACTTTCGTCCCATTTACCCTTAGGCCAAATCTTCTTTTAAACTCCTCTATAGCATCTTCAGATGAAGTAGACATTTCTAATATTATTATATCACTTTTATCTGAAGGTTCAACTATAAGTCTGCCCTTTATACCAAGATGTGCACAAAACTCCTCAAACTGCCAATAATGGACAAAAACCCCTTTTACCTTTATAGAGCTATCAGCTCTTCCAAATACACCTTTTAACCTGGTACCCTCATAGCTAACGATATCTCCTGTGGCAAACCTTAAAAAAGGAAGGCGCTCATCCAAAAAGGTCAGTACCAGCTCACCATATTCTTCAAGATCGGTCTCATTGTTATCATTTGGTTCCAGATGCTCCACAAATAGAGCATCTGTATCCAATAACATATATTTTTTACCTCTTTCCTCAGTAGCAATTAAACCCACCTCTGCTATTCCGTAGCCTTGATAGGCCTCTATACCGAAACTATTGGCAATGTATTTTCTGTCTTCTTCTGTGATCTTTTCAGCGATAAGGTAAGCTTTCTTTAGTGTTTTTCTTTTTGTTTGTTCAGCTACTTTTAATAAAAAGGTTTTAGTGCCTATAAATGCAGTTGCACCAAAAGTATCGATGATCTCAGCAGCTTTAGCTGAGTCTGTTGGTCCTAAAGGGAAGATGGGTATCTCTAAAAATTTGCATGCCTCATCAAACATTTCACCCGCTGGCGTTAGAGTGTAACCAAAAGTGTTAACAACTATGTCAGAGCTATTAAATCCAGCATATCTTAGAGCTTTATAAAATCTGTAATGATGATACTCCTCTATTTTTACATTGTTAATAGGGCCTGGTGATTGAAATATCTTGATCGGCTTATCAGCTATCAAACCGCCAAAGGGAGGATTATTTCTCTGTATATTGGAGTAGTCAGATTTTCTTAAAATCGGCAGTTTTTTGTAGGAGTCGTAGCTGTCGATCTTAAAAATATCCGAATACCTTGATTTTAAAAACTCTGATAAGGCTTTGTTGTTGTCATATATTTTTTTTAATAACGTTAAAATATTGCTAAAATCGCCTATGAAAGCCATCTCTTTCTCCTTCTGTAGTGTTTCACGTCCCTGAAACTTTTTTTGTCTGATGAGATCCCAAGATAAAATTCCTTAACATCATCGTTTGACAGTAGGTAATTTCGGTCCCCTTCGAGAACAATCCTTCCGTTTTCCATTATATATCCTTGATGGGAGACAGATAGAGCCATGTTGGCGTTTTGCTCCACGAGTAGAATAGATGTCTTTTCCTTTTCGTTAAGTTGTTTTATAATCCGGAAAATCTCTTTTACCAGTAATGGGCTCAAACCCAGAGAAGGTTCATCCATGAGGATGAGCTTAGGTTTTGCCATGAGGGACCTGCCGATAGCTAACATCTGCTGTTCACCACCACTCATGTAGCCTGCAAGTTGCTTGCGCCTCTCTTTAAGCCTCGGAAAATATGTATAGACTTTTTCAATCCCCTCACTTATTTCACCCTTAGTTTTGGTATAGCCCCCAGCTATCAAGTTTTCCTCTACGGTTAGGTCTTTGAAAACTCTTCTACCTTCCATTACCTGGAAGATACCCATTTTGACTATTTCTGCGGCGTCCTTTTTATCGATCCTGGTCCCCATAAAGGTGATTTCTCCATCGGTAATATCACCGTTGTCAGGTCTTAGTAAGCCGGACACTGCTTTTAGAGTGGTCGTCTTGCCGGCACCGTTAGAGCCAAGAAGACAGACGATATTCCCCTCTTTTACTTCCAACGATAACCCCTTTAGTACTAAGATTACATCGTTGTAAACAACTTCTATATTTTTTATACTTAACATGCTACACCTATAACTCTGATAGTTTAAAAGATGAGGGGGGATACCCCTCAAATTTATTCAAGTGTTATTACACCGGTAACAGGTTTGATCTGCCCATTTTGTATCTGATAGATCTTCGCTGCTCTAACCCCTTTGTGGATCTCTTTTGTAAAGGTAACTGGAGGGGTTAAACCCATAGTGCTAAAATTTCTCATGGATTCAAGACTGTTTTTAATAGCTTCGCCTGTGATCTCACCTTTTATATTTTTAATAGCGTTAAGAATCACATACATAGAAGCAAAGCCTTGTACATAGTTTATCTCCCTTTCGGTTACATTGGGATGATACTTTTTGTTGATCTCCCTTAGAAGTTTTATCCCTTCTACATTTGTTTCATCCCAGAAGGCAAAAGGGCTTACACCATAAAAACCGTTTGCAGCGTCTCCAGCAAGTTTGATAAGTGGTTTGTCAAAGGTCCAATTAAGTCCAATAAATTTTGTAGTAAGACCATTCTTTTTAGCATCCTTAAGAATGGTGGATGTAGCCATGTAGGTTTGCTGCACTATCGCAAATTCTGCACCAGACTTTTTTAAATTTAACATCTGAGCAGTGGCATCCAATGCTTTCAAGTCTACCACCTGTTTATCTACCACCTGAATACCCAATTTTCTTGCTGCATTTTCACCATCAGGGAAGAATGGGGATCTCCCAAAACCTGTATCGTTATAAACAAAAGCTACGGTTTTCCCTTTGTTATCTTTTATAAACTGTAGTGCTGCTTCAGCTTGATCTGAATAGGATGCACCAACGAAAAAGTTATAAGGGGTTTTGGTTCCATCTGCTAAATGCTCTGAATAGGATGCGGAGATGTAAGGGATTTTATCCTGAGCTACAAACTTAGTCAACGCTTCTGTATCCCCTGTACCCCACCCTTGAATAGCTACAACACCTTTCATCTTAAAGTCTTTGTAAGCGGCAAGGGCGTTTGGGATTTTGTAGCCATAATCTACTTCAATGAGTTCTATTTTTTTACCGTTTATACCTCCTTGATCGTTGAACCACCTAACGCAGTCTCTAGCGCCATCAGCATAAGGTTTCCCAACATCTGCAGTACCACCAGAGAGGTCGAAAAGAGCACCAATTTTAATGGTGTCTGAGGCAAACAGACTAACGGCGACTGCTAAAAAAATAGATAAGAACAGCTTTTTCATAAACATCCTCCTATAAGTTTTTTTAATATGAAAATGGCCATAACTTCCAATATGCCTTTATTAAATTCCATCTCCTTGCTAACCCTTCTGGTTCAAAAAGTAAAAACAGAATTATAACAAGACCATAAAATGCTTCTCTTATTGCAGGGAAAATCTGTTTTAGCGATGGGAGAATGCCTGAGAAGAGATCTACCAGGTGTCTTAATACCTCAGGTAATACTATCATAAAAATTGTGCCAAAAATACTACCTAATATCGACCCAAGCCCACCTATGATAATCATGGATAGATATTGTATAGAAACAGCTATGGAGAAATGCTCCGGTGTTATGAATTGAACGTAATAAGCCCATAGTGCACCAGCAACACCAGCATAAAATGAGCTAATGGCAAAGGATAGGAGCTTGTATTTAAAAACATCCACCCCCATGGCTTCAGCAGCTATATAATTATCCCTAATGCTTACAAAGGCTCTACCGATTCTTGTTCTAACTATGTTCTTTGCTGCAGTTACCATAACAATGGTAAAAATAAGAGCAAAGAAATAGAATCTGAAATCATTGTTTATCTGTACTCCAAAAACCACTGGAGGGTTGACTGCCATACCACTGACGCCACCGGTAAACTTTTCTGCCCTAATAAAGATAAACTCAAGTATAAACTGGGCAGCAAGGGTTGCTATGGAAAGATAAAGATCTTTTAACCTCAAGGAGGGGGTTCCAAAGATAATGCCTACAATCGCAGTAAAAAGGGCAGCTAAGGGGATAGTGAAATAAAAGTTCAACCCGTAGTTTAAGGCGATATATCCTGTAGCAAAAGCCCCGACACCGATAAAAGCTCCATGCCCTAAAGAGATTAGACCTGTGAATCCTGTTAGAATATTTAGCCCCACAGCACCTATTGTGGATATCATGATCATATTCATGAGATAGAGAATGTAGCTATTTGAGAAGAAAGGCACTATAAAAAGCACTATTAAAAAACTGTATATAGATATTTTTGAGAAAAGGGTTTTATATATGGCTGCATCTTTTTCGTAACTGGTTTTAAAGTTTCCACAATTTACGTAATTCATACTTTCTCCACCTTAACAGTACCAAACAGTCCGTAGGGTTTTATCAAAAGTATTACGATCATTGCTATAAAGGGGAATACCTCTTTGGCACCTCCACCTATAATCGGATCTATATATCCTCCAATGATATTTTCCAGAACACCGATAATGATACCCCCAACTATAGCACCAATGATACTATCAAGTCCACCCAGTATTACTACAGGGAAGACTTTTAGTCCAAAGTGGGAAAGGCTTGTATTGATACCATTGATATTACCTAATAACACACCACCGACAGTGGATACAATGGCTGCAATTGCCCATGATAGGGCAAAGATCCTTCTAACATCTATACCCATAGATAGTGCAGCTTGTTGATCACTTGCTACTGCCCTCATGGCAACGCCTGTTTTTGTAGTTTTAAAGAAAAAAGTAAAAATAGCCAAAAAAATAGCTATCGATACAAGGGCAAAGATATAGACCGTGCTTATCTGGAGAAACCCTATTTTTACCGGCTCATGGGGGAAGATCTCTGGGAAGGTCCTTGTATCTGTCCCCCAGATTATCTGTACCAGAGATTTCAAAAGGGATGAGAGCCCAATAGTGAGCATGATGATGGAAATAATAGGTTCACCTATCATTTTTCTAAGAAAGATCTTTTCTATTAAAAAACCAAAGAAAAACATAAATATGAGTGTGATTAGGAAAGAAAACGCAAAAGGTATGCTATAGGAGACAGTAAGATGTAAACAGATATATGCTCCAACGAGCAGTAGCTCCCCCTGGGCAAAGTTAACAATACCTGTGGATTTGTATATTAGGGTAAAACCCAAAGCCACAAGGGAATATATACTACCTATGACAATACCTGCAATGATTATTTGACTAAAAAACTCCATAGCTACCTCAAATAACTCTCATTATTTTTATATTTGTCGTGAACGATTTTATCCTTCCATCCTGAAGCTTAATTGTTGCTGTAGTGGTAACATCTTTTGCGTCAGTATATAATGCTTCAAAAATATCAGCATATTTTTCGATGATGAAGCTTCTTCTTACTTTTCTTGTTCTTGTTAATTCACCATCGTCTGCATCTAATTCTTTGTATAATAATACAAACTTAGATACCCTGTGTTTTTCAATCAACTGTTCATTGACCTTTTTCACCTCTTTTAAGATTAGGTTATAGACTTCATCTTTTGCAGACAAATCGGTATAGGTAGTGTAGGGGATTTTGTTATCTTCGGCCCATTTTCCAGTGATCCCCATATCGATATTGAGTATAGCTGTGATATAGTCTTTTTTATCTCCAAGCACCACAGCCTCTTTTATAAAAGGGCTAAATTTCAACTTGTTTTCGATAAATTGGGGGGAAAACCTTGTTCCATCAGCCAGGTACATGAGATCCTTCATCCTATCTATAACCACCAATTTCCCACTTTCATCGAAGTAGCCGGCATCCCCAGAGTATAACCATCCATCTTTTACAGTCTCAGCGGTGGCTTTTTCATCCTTGTAGTATCCTACAAATACAGCATCACTCTTTGATATTATTTCCCCATCTTCTGTAATTTTTACTTCAGTACCCTCTATCGGCCTACCCACAGATGTAAAATCTATATCATCACCCCTGTGGATACAAGAGATCCCTGCAATCTCTGTCTGTCCATAAATCTGCTTTAGTTCTATGCCAAGTGCATGAAAAAACCTAAAGGTATCTGGACCTAAGGCAGCTCCTCCCGTCATGGCTGATCTCAGGTATGTAAAACCCAGTCTCTCCTTAAGTTTTCTAAATAGCATTATATAGGCGAAGGTATATTGAAGTTTTTGTAGAAGCGTAGGGCTTTTTTTCTGAAATTTTAGGTCTGCATATTTATACCCTATTGGTAGGCAGATATTGTATATAAACCTTTTAAATGGTGTGGAGTCCATGATTTTCATGTGGACAGTCGATGCTATATTTTCCCAAACTCTTGGGGGTGAGAAAATGATATGGGGGCCTATCTCTTTCATGTCCTCTTGTACTGTATTGTGACTTTCTGGGAAATTTACAGTAAAGGCGAATATTAAAGCACTTGCGATGCTCATCATCTGTTCTCCAATCCAGGGAAGGGGGAGAAAAGAAACAAACTCATCTGTATCGTATTTTGGATCTGCTTTTGCTAAGGAGGTGGCCATAAAGATGAGATTTTTATGGCTTAACATGGCTAATTTGGGGTATCCTGTTGTCCCAGATGTGGTGCACATTACGGCTATGTCGTTTTCATTGAGGTATTGGAGCTTGTTTTCAAAATATGCCTCAAAGGATGATTCTTTTATAAAACTAAGCATATCTGAAAAATAAACAAGCAGGTCATCATTATATTGATACATCCCCTTTTTATCGTAATATATGATCTTTTTGAGATTAGGGAACTTCTCCTTGTTTTCAATTATCTTATCGACCTGCTCCTGATCTTCAGCTACAGCTACTTTAGTTTCGGCTTTTGTAAGGATATATTCTACTTCTGAAGCTATAGAGTCTTGATATATACCTATAGGGTATGCTCCCAAAAGTTGCGCAGCAATTTCGGATATTACCCATTCTGGTTTATTATCGCCAATGATGGCTACAGTATCACCCTTTTTTAAGCCAAGTTGTTCAAAGTAGATCGCTGTTTTAACTACGTATTCAAAATAATCTTTCCATGTGTATTCTTTCCATATACCCAGATCTTTTTCCCTAAAAGCTACTTTTTTGTTGTGGTTTTTGTAGTTGTTATAGAAATAGTGTAGTAGGGTCATATCCATTTCTCCTCACCAAGGTATGCGGATAAGACCCGTTCATCTTTTGCTACATCTGCTGGCTTACCTTCGCATATCTTTTCTCCAAAATCGAGGGCAACAACCCTATGGGAAAGATCCATTACAACGTTCATATCATGTTCTATAAGTATTATCGTAATTCCCATCTCTTCGTTTATGTCTATTATGTATCTTGCCATATCTTCAGTTTCTTCTGTATTCATGCCAGCCATCGGTTCATCGAGCATGAGCAGCTTGGGCTCTAAGCATAGGGCTCTAGCTAACTCTATCCTTTTTTGTATACCGTAGGATAGCTCAAATACATGTTTTTTGCGCACTGAGGAGAGATCCAGAAAGTCAATAATCTCCTCGACAAACTCCCTGTGTTTCACCTCCTCCTTTAAAGCCTTACCAAAATAAAGAATAGAAGATAAAAGACCATATTTCATATATATATGTCTTGAGAGCATAAGATTATCCAGCACTGTCATCCCCTTGAATAATTCAAGGTTTTGAAAGGTTCTTACAAGTCCTAACCCCGCTCTTTTTTTAACAGGAAGGTTGGTTATATCTGTTCCATCGAAAAAGATGCTACCCCTTTTGGGTTTGTAGATCCCTGTGATTGTATTTAAAACACTTGTTTTACCTGCTCCATTTGGACCAATTATGGAGAAGATCTCCCCCTTGTTAACTTTAAAAGAGACCCCAGCAACCGCCATTATACCACCAAAACTTAGGTATATGTTTTTTACTTCGAGTAAATGAGACATATATCTCCTAAAAGTTAAATTTAGTGCATAATAAATAGTGGATTTCGTCTGTCAAGTCAAGAGGTAAATTTAGTAATATTAAAATTGTTTAAGGGAAGTTTTACCCAGAGATACCATAAAGCTCCAGTAATGAATCATAAGACGGCTGATCTCCTATCAACTTTTCATATTCATCTGCTAAGTTTATAGCTCCCCCTTTAGAAAAGAGTGTGTAGGCTATATTTACAGCATCAATTAACCCTTTTTTACCTTTTATGAAGAGATCGGAACTGAGAAGTTCTGCCCATTTGTAGCTATAATAACCTGCTGCGTAACCACCGGAGAAGATATGGGTAAACTGGTTTTGAAATTTTACATAGTCTGGCATCTCAACGGTTCCTAACTCTTTACGAATATTTTTTAAAATCTGATCAGTTTCCTCTGCGGTGTAGGAATCAAGGTGTATAAGCATATCAAAAAGAGCAAACTCAAGCTGTCTCCCCATTTGATAAGCGGCAAAAAATTGTCTCTCTTTTTTGATCTTATCTACGGTAAGACTATCGATCCCTTCGGAAGTGTAGAAATTTTTACCTATACTAAACAAAATGTCATCATCAAAGGCAAAGTTTTCAAGATACTGGGATGGAAACTCGACAACATCCCATTCAACCCCATTTATACCACTTAGAAAGTAGTCATCTGCTTCACTCAATAGGTGATGGAGGGCATGACCCATTTCATGGAAAAGTGTTTCCACATCAGAATGTTTTAGCAGAGAGGGGTTACCCTCTGAGGAAGGTGGAAAATTAGCAACAATGAAAACTCTTGGCAAAACAACAGTTCCATCTTCGTCACGATATCTGCTGTACCATTCGCTCATCCAGGCACCATCTTTTTTACCTAAACGAGCTTCCAGGTCAAAATACAGTTTACCCTTTAGTGCCCCATCTTTTAGTACATCATAGACCAAGACACCATCAGACCATACATCCGCTTTTGTCTCATTAAATGATATTAAAAATATATCTTTTACTGATTCGAGCATCCCTTTGACGGTGTTTTTTAGTTCAAAGAAGCGTTTGATTTCATCCTCTTTGATATTAAGTTCATCCCGCCTTAATTTTTCCATTAAATATGGTATATTATGGGGTTTTAATTCACCAAGCCCAAGTTGTATCGATTTTTGAGAGAGTCTTTCTATATCTTTAGTTAGAGGTTCTTTGACTTTGGCTATAAGTGTTTTTAAAAACTCTATGACTTTTTTGGGTTCTTTGGCTGTTTTGGTTACAAGAGACATTTCTGCGAAATTATTGTAGCCCAGTATCTTGGCTTTCTCATACCTCAGTTGTAGAATAGATGTGATAAGATTACTATTCTGGGGTGCCCTTTCGTAGTAGGCCCTAAACATCTTTTCCCTGAGTTGCTCATCCTCACAAAATCTTATAAATGTTGAATAAGATGGTGCAGTAAGGTTAAATACATATACCCCGTTTTTGAAGTATCTCTTTTTATCCTCTTCTGGCATCTCTCCTAATATCGTTTCCGATTCCACTGTTAGTTCGAATTTCATGTTATCATTTATTATGTTTTGAAAGAAATCGGTAGATAGTTTACTAAGGGATAAATTTATCTCCTTGATTCTTCCCCTTTTAAAATCATCAAGATGGACCCCCTCAAGCTCAAACTCAAGTTTTAGTTTATGAAGGGCCCTTTTTCTGACAACATCGGATTCTTTATTATACAAAGTTTTGACAATATCGTATAGTTCTACTGATTGATTGAGATCTGTAAAAAAAAGTGTCAGTAATTGGAGACAAAAATTATAAACATCTTGACTTTCACTGGTATTCTTTACAGCATTTATATGCGCTATTGGAGTGAAAAATTCGTTTATTTTTGCAATAGCAGATTGGTATGGGGTCATAAAGGTATCGTAGGTTTGACATCTTTTGAGATCTTCAATTTTTTCTTTAGTTTTTTCGATTAAAGTTGAAAACTGTTCTTTTTTACCCTTTAGATCCCAGATACTCATAACAATTACTCACAGATCTTTTTAATTTCATCAGCAGAAAGACCGATCTCTTTCATTTTTAATATTTTATCGACACTACACTTATTCTCGCCAATAGTATTGACATCTTTACTGTTTATTTTTGGATTTAAAATAGGTTCATCCTCTGTATCTACAGAAAAGATGGTAGATAAAGCAGAGGCAAGCTCTTCGGCTTCTTTTGGATTTTGAAGGATAAATCTTATAGCGCTCTTACAATCACTCTGGGAAAAAGGATCGAAGTTTATCTTCATGTTTAGATCAAAGATATTTGGTATTTTGTGGGTATAGCCATAGCAGTTTACAATGGCGGTACCCTTTTTGACAGAAACTATATAGTCACCACCTTTTTGGGTTAGTTCTACGTACCTATTTTTACCGCTAACAATGAAGTATCTTACATGGTATTTACTTAGCTCATCATTTTTCCAAATAAAAAGGATTCTACCCATTTTCAAATTTGGGATCGTTTTATAGTAAACATACCCTTTTTCATCAAACTGTTTTGATATATACTTTTCAATAATATTTAAAGCCTCTTTTTCACTAAGCTTTTGGTATGAAGGTAACGAAACCTCCTTTTTAGTGGCACATGAAATTAAAAAAATAACCATTAAGTATAAAAATATCTTTCTCATATGTTAACCTCCATATACAATTATAAATATCGATTGTATCATACCAAATAAAAAGCCTAAAATAAAGCCCAAAATATTTATCCATCTAAATTGGTCAGCCATAAAAGAGAAGAGAAGGCCCTCAATCTGGTAGAGATTAAGGCTGTTTACTTTATTTTCAACAATATCAGATAGTTTGATATTATCCAAAATATGTGTTATGTTTCTGTCTAAGATCTTATTTACTTCATCTATTATATTGTTTATTATCAATTCATAAGTCTCCTCAGAACTGTTTCTAAAAATCTTATCTATAGGGACATTGCTCATTATTTCACCTAATGTGGAGGATAGAAAATCTAAAAGCTTAAGTCCATTATCTCCAGCGAGACTTTTCTCCAATAAATACTTTAAATCTGTTTCTTTAAAAGGTATAATATCGGTTAGAGGTATGCTACTTTTATCGATGCTATCACCTATGATGACTTTTCTGATAAGGGCGGAAAAGTCATCGGAAGCAATCCATTGGGAAATGCTGTAAGCTATTATCTCTTTAAATGACTCTACTTTCGACCATTCAAGATTTTTTAATAGATCACTAATAGGGGTTATAAAAAGGGTTTTCAGATTGATAGAGATATTGCTATGTAAACTATTAAATGTTTTACTGTCATGAACAATATCTTCTATCAGTTTGGGGAGTTCATCATTTACTAAGTCAGATATTGTGTCTTCGTTGAGGAAAATGTTTAAAATTCCTAATTTGATATGATCGAAAAAGGAGTTGCCGAAGTGCCTATTTTTAAAGTTTATTATTTTATTTGTTATCGTGTATTTAAGATCTGAATCTTTGAATAATTCGGGGATCATCTGTTGGAGTTTTTTTGTTATCACATGGGCAAACTCGTTTGTAAACCTGCTTGCATCGTATCCGGTGATATCAGATATACTTTGGTTTGATCTAAGTAAGGAATCGATCAGCTCCTTTAGATGGGACTTAATTGTGTCTTTTTGCAACATATCTTTGGTGAATTTGTCAATAATAGCTGTTAGGGATTGAAGATCGATGGTGATGTTTTGGGTATGTTTTAAGATAATGGTAGCAAGCTTGTCGATGTAGATCTGTTTTATTTTTTGTTCTGATCCATCAAAGAGCAGACTTTCGAGTACCCTTTTAAGGGCTTTCTCTGGAGGAATATTTATTTTTCCAAGTAGCTCCCCTATGGTGGCGTTGTTTTCTAATGTTAAGGACCTGAATTCCCGTCTAACAAATTCAGCTAAGAGAAATTGAAAATTGTCGCTTTTTAGGCTTTTTATAATATCCTGTTCTGTTAATAATTCATTACCGACAAGTTTACCAATCTCTTTAGCGAGTTTACTTCTGTTTTTAGGGATAACTCCCTGCCAACCAAAGCTATACCACCTTTTTTTATGGGGTCTAAAGAGCATCTTTATTGCGAGATAGTTTGTAAAATATCCTACAAAACCTGCAAGAAATGGTGTTAGGAAAACGCTATAATGAAGCTGCAATAGCTATCCCTTCCCTTAATCCAAAATCACTTACCAAAAAGTAGTCTTTAGCAAATTTTTCGAGAAAAAATGCAAGCATAAGAGAACCAGGTATTATTAAGTCTTCCCTTCCTTTTTCTAAGCCTTTGATATGCTTTCTTTCTTCGAAGGTCAAGGAGGAGAGTGTTTTTATAAGTTGGTGTAAACGATCCTTTGTTATTATATAGCCATTTACCTTTTTGTAATCGTATACTTCCATTTGCATGTCGATGGCTGCTAAAGTGGTCGGGGTCCCGGCTGTGGCAATTATCTTGTTAAAGGGGATATCTATGGTAAAATCATTGAAAAAATTGTGTAGATAATTTGTTACTTCTTTGAGACATGTATCGCTGCAAACACCATGAAAGTTAAATGTATCAGATAGTTTAACCACGCCTATTTTAAAGCTTTTACAAAGAGCTACGTCTTTACCATCCCATAGGATAAACTCTGTTGATCCGCCACCGATATCTATGATAAGAGCCACTTCTTCTTTTAGATCAAAAGCGGCCATCACCCCCAAAGCGGTGAGTTTACCTTCATGTTCACCATCTATGATCTCGACATTGATACCCTCTTTTTCCAGTAGTGATACAAAATCCTGTCCATTTGGGGATTCCCTTACTGCACTCGTTGCACAGCACTTTATTTTATATGGGTTCCATTTGAGGGCCTCTTTATAACAAACTATTACAAAATCTGCTGTTCTTTTTATGGCAGCTTCAGATAGTTTTCCAGTGTTTATAAACCCCTCTCCAAGTCTTGTTACTGCTCTGTTCTGATGTAAAATAGATGTTAGTTTGCCATTTAAGATCTCAGCAACAATGAGCCTTACGGTGTTTGTACCTATATCTATACCAGCGGTGATCATCAATTTATTGTTTTAGAGTTATTGTTCATCCTTGATCTGATGAATTGCCAACCGTTTCTGACATGGACCTCAACCAATCGTTCCACTTCGTCCTGATCCCTTTTCTGAAAGGCCTCTATTATGCTATTGTGTTCTTCCAAAACCTTTTTTATCCTGCCTAACTCGGTAAAGGAGTATGCTGTCACCCTTTTGAACTGTTTGTTCAAACTTTCTATGAATTTTATTAAGCGGGAGTTATTGCTTCTTTCTATAAAGATGTTATGGAACTCAGAGTTGAGCTTGATAAGACTGACTACATTTTTTGATTCGGAATATTTAACCATTTTTTCATTGATCTCTATGAGTTTTTTAATATCTGTTTCAGAAAGGTTATCAACGGCAAGTTTCGCAGCAAGGGATTCCAGTTTTGTTTTTATCAGGAATATCTCATCCACATCTTTTGGGGTGATATTGGAAACTACGGCACCTCTTCTGGGAAATATATCTATAAAACCTTCGTTCTCGAGGAGCCTCAGGGCTTCTCTGATAGGTGTTCTGCTAATACCTAACATGGCAGAAAGTTTAGGTTCTGTGAGCCTTTCTCCGGGCTTTAGATTGCCTTTCATTATATATTCTCTTAATGTTTCTGCGATCTTTTCTGATAATGGGGTATTATCGATGTTTATATCTTTCATTTTTTGTCTCCATGAATTTTACTTCTCAGGTAATTCCATCCCTGTTCAATATGATGCCTGACCGCCTTTTCCACAGTCTCGGGATCTCTGTTTTTAAAGGCTGCGACAATCTGGTTATGCTCCTGATAGGCCTCTTTTACCCTATCTACCTTTGAAACCAAAAAGCTTCTAAACCTTTGAAAATTTTTGTTTAGACCCTCAAGAATCTCAATCAGTTTTTCATTTTTGGAACATCTTATGAATAGATTGTGAAAAGAGATATTGTACTTTAGGTATTCTTCAATAAGGTCTTCACCCCCTTTAAAAAAGGAGATAAATTTTTCATTCATAGATTTGAGTTTCTCAATATCCTTGTCATTGATATGAGCTACAGCCTGTCTGGCAGCTAAACCTTCAAGGTTTGCTTTTATGGCATAGAGGTTATCTATATCGTTTAGGGTAAGTTGCTTTACTACCGCACCTTTTCTGGGCACGATCTCAATGAACCCTTCGCTCTCAAGCTGCCTTAAGGCTTCCCTTATTGGTGTCCGACTGATACCGTAAATTTCGGCGAGTTTGGGCTCTATCAATCTTTCACCATCAGCAAAAACACCTTTTACAATATCACTTCTAATCTTATCAGCAATCTTTTCTCGCAACGGTTTGCTATCCAACAAAACATTGTTACTCACATATTCACCTAATAAAAATGTATTTTGTATACAGTATACTTTATTATATACAAATTATAATTATAGTCAATCGATTTTTATAAAAAAGAAAAAAAATAAATTTTGATAAAGTGAAGTTAAAGTTAATATGTAGATGATAAAAAATATAAACAAAATGAATGTATTATAAGGGTGGAGTTAAAATATGGAGGCGGCGGGAATCGAACCCGCGTCCGAAGAACTTTCTTCCAGAAGGCCTACATGCTTATCCTATGATTGGTTGTCCTCGGCTCTTTGCCCATAGGCAGGCATAAGCTTTGCAAGCCTTTTGAGTCTCGCCTGATATTTAAAGGCGTCATATCAGGCCAGCCTGTTTTGTGGCGCCCTTCTGACAGTCACAGGCAAACCATCAGAGGACGTCGCTGTCTTAAGCAGCAGCGAGAGCGTATTCGTCGTTTGCGTTTAATTTAGCCGGATTTTTACGAGATTCCGAACTCGGCATGCCCCTCTGGCTTACGGCTTCCCCGTCGAAACCTTTGCGCCCCCTAATGGGCAACATTTAATATATGATTTTTTATATTTTTGTAAAGAGGTGGTTTGGTACTAATATAACAAAAGAATTATTGTGCTGTAAGTGATAGTTTATGCCAACCTAAATGTTTTATATTCCTCTTACCACTATCAAACTCTATACCCACAAGGTATATATCCTTACCCATTGAAAGATATTTCTCATAATACCTTTTACCCTTTATCTGCTCCAACGCTCCACCCTCATCAACCTTAAACTCCATCACATACACTACATCTGGAAATATCAGCGTCAGATCTATCCTACCTTTATTAGTCACATCCTCTCCTATCACCTCCACACCCATACCCTTCATGTACGCATAAAACACTGACACATAATAACCCTCCCTCTCATACATCCGGTTATGCGTAAATAAATTATACGGAATTGATGAAAACAACGATAACAAACCG
>JAOAHS010000063.1 GCA_026415135.1 Calditerrivibrio sp.
AGGTTATGAGGGAGCAGAATATCGTTGATGGATCTGAGATAGCCAAAAAGGTTTCTGAATTATTAAAAAGTGAAAATGGGGTAACAATGGCTTATTGTAGATTGGGGGAGACTATCTATCATTATCTGATAGATGAATTTCAAGATACTTCAAGGGTACAGTTTGAAAGCATGAAACCTTTGATAGATAATGCCATCTCAGTCGGTGGAACAGTGTTCGTGGTTGGGGATAAAAAGCAAAGTATTTATGGATGGAGGGGAGGCGACTATACTCTTTTTGATGAATTAAAAAATTTTAATCAGGAAACTATGAAGAATAATTATCGCTCTGGAAAGAAGATTGTTCAGTTTAACAATGAAACTTTTGAAAATTTAAAAAAGAATGATACATTTTTAAACCATCTAAAAAAAATATTTTTAGAAGACGAGAGCTTTAATGATACTTTTAAAAATGTGTATGAAAATGTGGAACAAGACCTTATAAATGAGTTTGAGGGTCATGTAGATATATGTTTGATTTCTGAAAAAGATTTTAATACAGATGAAGATAAAAAAGATATACTTTATGAATTTTATAAAAACAGGTTAATAAATGTACTAATAAGTTTGTTTAACAGGGGGTATAAGGCATCAGATATATTGATATTGGTTAGGGAGAATGATACTATACCCACGATAATCGATTGGGTATATTCTGAGCAGAGTTTAAGGTGGTTGCAATTTATTACCGATGGAAACCTGAGGATTAAAAGTGATTTTAATATAAAAAAGATTTTACTATGTGCTTTATATTTCATTAACACTGATGACCCTTTTTATGAAGGTGCTTTAAAGGAACTTTGGATTAATGTTATCAATGAAAAAAGGGATGGTCATATTGTTGTTTCTCCTTATGAGTTTTTTGTGGGTATAGTTGAATCTTTACAGTTACAGAAGGATATATATGTTAAGACATTTTTGGAAGAGGTAAACTGTTTGGTAAACAAAGGATTGACTATTAGGGAGATACTGAATTATTTTGAAACTAATGATGTAAGCTTGACTATGGGTTATGACATAGATGCCATCAGGATTATGAGTATTCACAAGTCAAAGGG
The DNA here is from genome assembly GCA_026415135.1 of Calditerrivibrio sp. Classification (NCBI taxonomy): domain Bacteria; kingdom Pseudomonadati; phylum Deferribacterota; class Deferribacteres; order Deferribacterales; family Calditerrivibrionaceae; genus Calditerrivibrio; species Calditerrivibrio sp. Next base: position 1,097 of record JAOAHS010000063.1, read on the forward strand.
TTTGGAGGGTAAGGTTGTTATATTACCTTGTTATGATTGGGAACTTAATAAAACGATCAAAAATTTGTTTGATACAGTAGATTTATCATATTTTTATGAAGATACAAAAGGTAAAATTTTTGGTGACATGAAAAAGCTTAGAATATTTTCTAAAAAGATACAAGATAAATATAATAAAAAGCTCATTGCTGAAATCATTGAAAATATAAACCTCATGTATGTGGCAAATACAAGAGCTGTGGAGGAACTTTATATCACAGGTTGTTATTCTTTGAATGAAGATGGTAATTATCCGAAGGTTTTGAAGACATCAAGTTTGTTAAATATGGTTATAGGTGAAGAGTATAAAAATTCTGAATGTAGTCAGGATAAATCCTCTAATGTTGATATGGATAAGATTTTTAAGGAAATCTCTACTCCAAATGATATGGAAGAAAAGGGTAGTAAAAATGTAAAATTTTACAGGTTTAGGAAGAATTTTGTTACTGAGCCTTTATACGATGATGTACTAGAAGGTGGTAGAAGGGGTGTGTTGATACACAATCTTTTAAGTAAGATTGATGTAATCCCTGATAATGTTGAGGTAGAGGAATTTGTGGAAAAGTTTTTGGATAAGCAAGGCTCCGGCACTCAAGTTTATGATGATCTTAAAAAGATTCTGATAAAAACTATAAGCGATCTTAAGGATTATTTTTATGAGGTTAATGCTTGTTGGACAGAAAAGGAGTTTGTTACAGATGATGGAACAATACTGAGATTGGATAGATTGGTGAAAAAGGGGGATCATTATACTGTTATAGATTTTAAAACAGGCGATAAAAAAGAAAGTGATAAAGGTCAGATAAAACGATATTGTAACCTTTTACCTTTTAATGTAACTGGTGTTATCTACTATTTAAAAACGGGGGAAAAATTGAATGTTTGAACTACATTTAGTTGATTTATCTAAAGATATGATAGATTATTTAAAAGATCTGATTATTAACTCGGAGTGTAAAAAAATATTTTTCATTTCGGCAAATAAGAGACCTATAAGGTTTTTGGAACAAAGGCTGGATATAGATTATCTTTTGAAAACTGATTTTTATGTGTTTGATGATTTTGTAAAGGAGTTTGTTTTAAAGCATACAAATGATAGTGTTCTGTATCAGTCGAATTTGGAACGCTACTTCTTTATGTTGGATGTTATCCGTAGTCATAATCATGTGTATGAGGCTTTAGGTAGAGAGGATAAAAAGGTTTTTCCATGGGCCAAAAGGCTTTCTAGTCTTTTCAGTGAAATAGATAAAAATCTTCCAATAGATACTGATACTTTAGATTTATCAAAAAACTTGGACAATATTTATATAGAGATGTTAAAAGAGAGTGACACTATTTTAAGTAATATCAAAACCTTATACAATACATATAGGAAGCAAATGGGGAATCAGATTTATGGGGGTGAGCTATATCGGAGGATGCTTAAATTATTGGAAAATGTGGATCTTACAGATTATGAATTTATCTTTAGTGGTTTGTTGTATTTGTCAAAGTTAGAAATTGAAATATTAAAAAAGATTGCATCCAAAACTAAGGTCTGTTTTGTATTGTACAGTGATAACCACAATAGAAATAAGTATTTTAATTGTTTTGAAGCAGTGGAGCTTACTGTGAGGGAAATTGAAAGAGTTGTTAAAAATGTTAACAGAGTAATTTCAAAAGAAGACAGTTTTATGCTTCCAGAAATAAATTTTTATGATTCCTCAAGCTGTATGCAGGAAATGGAGGAGTTATCTAATAGGCTCGAAAGAGATTTTTCTGAAATCAATAAAGCTAATGAAGTTGCTGTTTTATTACCAGATGAATCTGTTCTGAGGCTTTTTCTAACAAACATACCCGAAAAGATAGGAGACAATCTGAATATTACTATGGGGTACCCTTTTGTACAAACTAATGTTTACGGCTTTTTAATAAGATTTCTCGATGTCATTTACAGGGCAGAGATACAAGAAAATGGATTTAAGATAGATAGTGATATCCTCATTAAATTGTGCGATTTTGAAAATTTGATTGTGCATGATGGGTTTAAGAGAGAGTTGATCGATATAAAACGATGTATTTTCCGGCAAGAAAGAAAGAATGTTGTTTTAAATGGTGGTTTTTTGTATAATTTGATCTGTCAGTTTAAAGAAAATGTCACCTTAGAAAAGTGGAGGAGTTTATTTGAAAATTTGCTGAGCTATTTGATAAGGTCTGTATATGATGAAAAAGACTTGAGTTTTATTTTAAATGCGAATATAGCTCTTCTTTTCATAGATGAAATAAGTGCTAAAATAGAGGGGGTAAAAGATCGATATGTAGATATTGAATTTCTAATATCCATTATAAAAGAGATAGCGAAAGATATCTTTATACCTTTTGAAGGTAGTCCCCTTAAAGGTTTGCAGGTAATGGGTATGCTGGAGTCAAGGGGGCTTAAATTTGACACTCTTTTTATTCTTGATGTAAATGAGGGTATATTACCTAACTATGACAAAGTAGATCCCCTTTTGCCTGAAATGGTTAAGAGGTATCTTGGGCTACCTACATATAAGGAAAAAGAGCTTTTGATGAGGTATAATTTTTTCAGGGCAGTTTATTCTGCTAAAAAGGTGTTTTTGTTTTATAGATCTGGTGAAGAAAAGGGGGAAAAATATACAAGGAGTAGATACATTGAACAACTAATCTTAACTAAAGAACTGAATGAAAAAAGACGTATATCTATACCTAAAATAAATACACCTTTTGTTTATAAAAAAAATACAGAATTGTTGATAGAAAATCAGAACACCAATATTTCACACTTTTCTCCAACTCATTTGGATGACTATATCAACTGTCCATACAAGTTTTATTTGAGATATGTAAAAGAGATTAAGCC